>JASMJM010000034.1 GCA_030749725.1 Pseudomonadales bacterium
CCGTTTAGTGCGGGCCTTTTCTTTGTGGGTGGCGCCATCAGGAATCGGTAACGGTCATGACTACCTTGCCAAAGGTGGCATCTGAGGCGACCAGATCGTGGGCTGCACCAGCTTCTGTGATGGGCATGCTGGTATGGATGATGGGTACGATTTCAGACGACTCCAGTTTAGGCCAGACTTTCTCTTCCATATCCGCCATGACACGCGCCTTAGCTTGATCGGTTCTTGTTCTGAGGGTAGAACCGATCACTTGAAGACGCTTGCCCAATAGCATGGGCAGGTTGATTTCAGTAACTCCTCCACCCATCAATCCGATCAGCACAAGTCTGCCTTCGAGCCCCAGCAGGTCAAGATTGTCCTTTAGGTAGCTGCCCCCAACCGGATCCAAAATCACGCCAATGCCTTCTTGGCCGGCAAACTCTCTGGCCTTGTCCAGAAATGGTTCCACGTGTCTATTGCTGCCGGCATCGGCACCCAGGGCAAGACATCTCTGTAGCTTTTCATCACTTCCCACCGTCACGTAACAGGGGCTGCCAAAAGCCTTGCACAACTGAATTCCTGCAGTTCCAATACCACTGCCACCGGCGTGAAGAATCACTTTCTCACCTGGCGTCAACTCTGCTTGCATAAACAGATTCAGCCAGACGGTGGCAAATACTTCAGGCAGAGAAGCCGCCTCTGCGAAGGAGAAGCTGCCCGGAACAGGCAGTACACTCCCCTCGTGGGCGATCGCGTACTCGGCATAGCCACCACCCGGCAGAAGTGCACAGACCCTGTCGCCCAGCTTCCAGCGATCCACTTCCTTGCCGACCTCGGCAATTTCTCCTGCACACTCCAACCCCATGATGGTACTGGCGCCCGGTGGCGGTGGGTAGAATCCTCTTCTCTGCATCAGGTCGGCGCGGTTGATCGCTGTTGCGTGGACCTTTATGAGGACCTGACCGGTACCCACTTGGGGTGTTTCAGTCTCCTGCCAATACAGTTGTTGGTCGTCGTCGATCAGTATACCTTTCATCGCTGAATTCTCGATTGCTTACTCATTCTTGGAGAAGTGGTTTCTCCGGCCACATGGTGCCGGCCTTCAATAGTGAGGAGGTGGTGGTTCCGGCTCCTCCGGCAGCATGCCTATCACTTGTTGTAGCTGTTCGGTCACGAGCTGCAACTGTTTTGTCAGGCTGCTGATATCCTTCTGATGCACAACCAGCATGTCATCCAGTCTCAATAGCAGATCTTCCTGAAACGTGACTTTAGTCTCCAGTTCTTCGAGCCTGTCCTCCATCAACTTCGTCATGCTCTGACCCCGTCTCTTCTGCAACGTTAATAGCCAACGTCAATAACGCATTCGCACCTTTACGTCCCTGTTATGCAGATACTCTTTCAATTCCCTGCAGGTGTACTCTCCGAAGTGGACCATGGAAGCCACCAGTGCCGCGTCGGCGCCGCCTTCAGTGAGTACTTCATAGAGATGCTCCGGTGTACCTGCGCCGCCGGAAGCGATTACCGGTATAGAAAGCGCGTTGGCTATCATGCGCGTGAGTTTGATCTCGTAGCCCTGCCGCGTGCCATCGGCGTCGATGGAATTGACGACCACTTCACCGGCGCCCAGTTCCTCCCCTTTGAGCGACCAGACGAAGGCATCGATCCCCATGGGAGTTCTGCCACCGTCAATGACAATCTCATAGCCGCTGGGGAACGTCCGGCTCTCCTTCACCTGTCTGATATCCATGGACAATACGGTGCTTTGACTGCCGATGGCATATGCACACTCGGCGATCAGCTCCGGCCTCTTGACCGCGGCTGAATTGACATTGATCTTTTCGGCGCCCGCCATTCTAAGTCGCGTAGCGTCGTCAACACTCCTGATACCGCCACCAACTGAAAAGGGTATGAACGTCTGGGCGGCTACCTCTTCCACCACGTCGATCATGATATTTCGCTTCTCACTGGACGCCGTGATGTCATAGAACACCAGTTCATCCAGACCATCTTCATAATATTCTCGGGCCTTGATCACCGGGTCGCCAATATCCCTGGTGTTGACAAACTTGACGCTCTTGGCCAGCTTGCCTGCCCTGACGTCCAGACAGACGATCAATCGCTTGCTCAACATAGTTCCTGTCTCCAAAACAGGTGCACTTATAGAATCGTCAGGTGGTGAGACAACCATCCCAGTGAGCGAATCGACTCAACACTGACAATCCGAAACGCCCGCTTTTTTCCAGGTGGAACTGGGTGGCAAACAGATTCTTTCTGCCCAATGCAGAACAGAACGAGGTGCCGTAGTCGGTCACCGCGTAAACATTGCCCGCGTGGCTGGGGCGAGGGAAGTAAGAGTGCACAAAGTAGAACTCATCACCATTTTCGACGCCCTCCAGCAAGGGATGGGGTTGTGTGACTTCAACGCCGTTCCAACCCATATGGGGAACTTTCAAGGTGGGATCGTCCGGTTCAAAACGGGTGCATATTCCCTCAACGATACCGAGACAATCCCTGTCGTCTTCTTCGGTATGTTCAAGAATGATCTGGGCACCCAGGCAGATCCCCAGTATCGGTGTACCTTTCTGGAAAGCCGATAGCAGAGCCTTGTCCAAACCCCTCTCTTTGAGCGTGTCCACTGCACTGGTGGCAGCACCGACACCCGGAAAGATGATTCGTTCCGCACTCTCGACCAGGCGGGGATCGGCAACGATTTCAGCCGTCAGGCCCACCTTGCGACATGCCCGCTGAACACTGCGTAAATTGCCGGCATCATAGTCAACGATGGCAAGCACTTGGGCCTCTCGAAGGGCAAAAAAAGAGAGCGGCATTATAGGCTATCTGTTCTGCGTAAAAAGGGGTTGGCGAGAATATTTTTTGTGCCGGGCCCCATTTGCTTTTGCACTGGATCAGGGATAATCTGTATCATTAGTATGATACAGATTCGAGTGGGATTGTGATGATGAAATTAGATCTGGATGACTCATCCAAGACGCCTGTTTTCCAACAAATCGTCGATCAGATTCACTTCGCCATCAATACCGGCGAGCTGAAAGCAGGGGATAAGCTGCCCAGCATCAGGGCCTTGGCCAGCGAGAATAATCTGGCCGCCAATACCGTTGCCAAGGCGCTGCGGCAACTGGAGTTTCGTTCTGTATTACAGGCAAGGGACCGCAGTGGCTACGTGGTTGCAGACAGCGACTCGAACAGTCGCTACCAGGCCAGGGGCGTATCTGCAGACAAGGGAGAAGTTCACCGGGTGGTGGACAATCTGGACGAAGGCATCTTCGGCAACGCGTTCTGCAAGATAACGGAAGATTATCTCGGTGGCGACCCTGACAGATGCAATGTCATCCATGCCGATGGCAGCGGCACAAAATCGATCATTGCCTACCTGCACTACAAGGAAACCGGCGATGCATCGGTTTTTCACGGCATTGCCCAGGACAGCATCGTGATGAATCTGGATGACCTACTCTGCATCGGTGTAAACGGGCGCATCGTGATCTCCAACACCATTAATCGAAATGCACTTAACTGTCCCGGCGAAGTTATTGCTGCCTTGATCGAAGGCAGCGAACGGTTCCTTGCCGAGTTGCGACAGTGGGGTGTCAACATCCACAGCGGCGGCGGGGAAACGGCCGATGTAGGTGACCTTACCGGCACGGTGGTCGTGGACAGTTGTGCCGTCTCCGTGATGAGGAAGTCTGACGTTATCACGGGTGATCGCATCGGAACGGACCTGGCTATCGTCGGACTGGCCTCCACCGGCAAGGGAACATACGAGACGGCTTCTAACAGCGGCATCGGTAGTAACGGCCTGACCAGTGCACGACACGACATGCTGCGTCACGTGTACGCAGAACGCTACCCGGAATCGTTCGATGCCAACGTTGCCGCAGACCTGGTTTACTGCGGCCCTTACGATCTGACTGATCCGCTGCCGGATTCCGATCTGACTGTGGGGCAAGCCTTGCTCAGTCCCACCAGAACCTACGCGCCCGTCATTCACAATCTCCTGGCACAGGACCGTGATGCCATCAGAGGTATCGTTCACTGCTCTGGGGGTGCCCAGACCAAATGTCTGAAGTTCGGCCGTGGTGTCCATTTTGTCAAGAACGACCTGTTCCCCACGCCACCTGTATTCAGGGCCATTCAGGCTGCTTCCGGCACCGAATCCAAGGAGATGTACCAGGTATTCAATATGGGACATCGCTTGGAGATCTACTGTGAGGAATCCAGCGTGAACGAAGTGATCGATGTGGCGGGATCATTTCATATCGAGGCACAGCAGATCGGCCATACAGAGGCAAACAGCACGGCAGCCAATCGACTGACAATCGTGCATGACGGCACTACGATCGAATACTGAATACGATCGCAGCCAATCGACTCGCTATCGTCGGTGACGGCACCACGACCCAGTACTGAACAGGATCGCAGCCAATCGACTGCCTATCTTCGGTGACGGCGCCACGATCGTATACCGAATAGGATCGCAGCCAATCGACCGCTTATCGTCCTTGACGGCACGATCTAGTACGGAATCGTCTTTTGATCGCTCCCTTCTGGCCTCAGGCGGTGCAACGGTCACTTGGCTATGGATAATCCGGAGCGACAGTATTATCCTTTAACCCCGCTTACTACTGGGTCACTGTGAGGCCCAGCCCTGAAATCGAGAGTGTTGCTATGGACTTTGAAAACTGTCTGCGGATATTGTCAGAGAGAGATGGATCGGATCTTTACTTTTCCACCGGAGCGCCCTGCAGTGCCAAGTTCCACGGCACCATGGAACAATTGGACGACGTCGTCCTTGAGCCTGGTGATATAGCCAAGATGGCCCACAACATCATGAACGAAGATCAAAGGGCTGAGTTCGCCCACAGTCCGGAGATGAATTTGGCCATCTCCAAGGAGGGACTGGGTCGATATCGTGTCAATATATTCCAGCAGCGTAATGAAGTTGCCATGGTAATCCGCCTGATCGGTGATACCTTGCCCAACTACAAAGATCTGGGGCTCCCAGCTGTGCTGCCGAAACTGATTATGCAGAAGCTGGGCATCATACTCTTCGTCGGCGGCACCGGCTCGGGAAAGTCCACTTCCCTGGCGGCTCTGATCGACTACCGCAACAAGAACTCCAAAGGTCACATCATCACGATCGAAGATCCGGTCGAATTTACTCACCACCATCAAGGCTGCATCGTCAATCAACGGGAAGTGGGTACTGACACGCTTACCTATGAAGATGCGCTCGCCAACACTTTAAGGCAGGCGCCCGATGTCATTCTGATCGGTGAGATTCGACACAAGGAGACCATGGAACATGCCATGGCTTTCGCCGAAACGGGTCACCTCTGTTTATCGACATTGCACGCCAATAATGCCAACCAAGCGATGGATCGTATCATCAATTTCTTCCCGGAAGAGCGTCACGCACAGTTGTTAAAGGACCTGGCATCAAATATGAGAGGCATCATCTCCCAACGCTTGATTCCAACTGTTGACGGCAAACGCGCGGCCGCCATTGAGATTCTGCTCGGAACGCCCAGGGCAGCAGATCTGATCAGCAAGGGTGACGTGCACTCGCTGAAAGAACTGATGGAAAAATCGGGCGATGCGGGCATGCAGACTTTCGATATGGCCCTGTACAAACTGTACAAGGAAGGCAAGATCAGCCTGGAAGAAGCACTCAAGAATGCTGACTCCAAGAACAACTTGCGTTTGAAAATTACTTTGGATGAGAATCCAGAGGCCAAGAAACGTAAGACTGAAGCAGATCAGTCCAGCGCTAAGAAAGCGCAGGCAAAAGAAGTGCCCAAGCCCACAGAGGAGAAGAAAGAAAAACCTGCTGCCCAACTCGGATCCACGATGGGTGATCTTTCTCTGACGCCCATTGATGAAGGAGAAGAGGAGGAGGACGCAGCGGCGGGCTAGTATTTCAGCTCCCTCTTCCGTTTCTTTCTCTATCGCTGCCGAGACACTCAACCTGGGTGACGGATGGCAACGTAATATCGCACTTACACCTTCTGTGTAAATCTATCGCTAGTTACACAATCTCTCGGCCAGTGCTCAGAGCGGAGTTTGTATGTAGAGTCTGCTCATAAAGTTGTTAAGAAGGTTAAGACGATAGAGTCCCACCAAGTGGTGTAAATCCAAGCGGTGGCTGAAGGCCATCGCGGTTCTCCGTAAACTGTAAGTTACGAAGCAAACGGAGAACGGAGGAAACCACGA
>JASMJM010000035.1 GCA_030749725.1 Pseudomonadales bacterium
CCCTCGTCATACCAAATATTGAAACCTTGATCCTTGAGCCACTGGATTTCCGGAAACACTGTATTATTGTCTTCGTGGGAATAACTGATGAAAACATACGGTTCATCACCTTTGTAGGCTGGAAATGGCCGATCCATGCCTCATTCCTTATTATTCTTGGCGAGTCCATATTAGCCGAGGATCAGAGCCATTCAAAGCTTTCAGGTCCTGGTGCTATCCACGTTCAGATGTCGAAGATGGCTACCTGGCACATTCTACGGTTTTCCACTGATTTGCCAGATCAGACAAGAAATCCTTGTTCAGTTGTCACTTTTCGGAAAACGGACGTTTTTTTGGCCATCTCATAAACTCATCACGCCAGGTGTCGTCAATACCCAATTGCTTAGTGCCCGCATCTGACCGTCAAGCCGCATGGGGCAATTCAGGGGATAGCCACGTCGTCGTTATCTGAGCGATGTGCTCAATTCTGGTGCAGAATTACCCCCGCCATTGGAATCAATCAGCATATATTCCATTAAATCAGATAGTTACATATCAGATTCACATTGGTATTCATCTTGCTTGGTGAAGTTGCCACTCAACTTCCGCTAATGCATTTGACAGGGAGAGCACAGGATGACTGCCCAGAAAAAACTCGTCATGATCGGCAACGGCATGGCTGGGGTGCGTGCTATCGAGGAGATTCTCGATGCCAATCCAACCATGTTCGACATCACGATCTTCGGCGCTGAAAAGCATCCAAACTATAATCGCATCCTGCTTTCACCGGTTCTCGCGGGTGAGATGTCGATTGCGGACATCACACTCAATGATGAACACTGGTATTCGGACAACGGCATTACCCTACACCTAGATAAGACGGTAGAGCAGATTCAGCGTGGCTACAAGAAGGTAATTACCGAGGATGGCACACAGTCGGAGTACGACCAACTGATCATAGCCACTGGCTCCAGTCCCTTTATGATCCCGATTCCCGGTACGGACAAGGAGGGTGTAATCACCTTTCGTAATATAGACGACTGCAATGTGATGGTCGAGACGGCCAAACAGTACAAGAGGGCTGCGGTGATCGGCGGCGGTCTTCTGGGCCTGGAGGCAGCTAAGGGGCTCATTAATCTTGGCATGGAAGTGACGGTGGTTCACGACCAGTCCACACTAATGAATATGCAACTGGATGAAGTAGCCGGTGAGATGCTGCGCATTTCTCTGCAGGCACAGGGAATGGATCTCAGGTTAGCCACATTGACGACCGCAGTGCTGGGCAAGGAACGGGTTACCGGCCTGCTCTTTGCGGACGGCACGACGCTAGATTGCGATCTTCTGGTTATGGCCGCGGGGATTCGTCCCAACAAAGCCCTGGCAGAAGCATCCGGCCTTTACTGCAATCGCGGTATCATCGTCAACGATCATATGCAGACGGTGACCGATCCTTCGGTCTATGCAGTGGGAGAGTGTACCGAGCACCGTGGCGTCACCTACGGCCTGGTAGCGCCGCTTTTCGAGCAAGCCAGGATACTCGCTTACCAGATCACCGGTCAGGGGCTCAAATCTTACGAAGGGTCGGTCGTATCCACCAAGCTGAAAGTCTCAGGCGTTGATGTTTTCTCTGCCGGAGATTTCAAAGGTTCACCGGAATCGGATGTGATTGAATATCTGGACAGGGCAGGTGGCACCTACAAAAAGCTGGTGCTGGAAGACAACAGGATCGCCGGCACCGTAATGTTCGGTGATACGGTAGATGGCCCGAACTTCGTACACATGATGCAGGGCAACAAAGATATCTCCGCTCAACGCTCGAGCTTGCTCTTCGGAGGTTCGGTCCTAGGTGATACAGGACATTCGGGCGTCGACATGGCTTCGGCCATGGCAGCGGATACGATCGTCTGCGGCTGCAACGGCATTACCAAGCAGACTATTGTGGATGCCATCGTCAAAGAAGGTTGCATGACGCGAAAAGAGGTCACGCTGTATACCAAGGCGGCCGGTTCCTGTGGTGGCTGCAGCGGCCTGGTGGATCAGATTCTGGCTTCGGTGCTTGGTGCGACCATCGACGTTGCCACGCAGGACGAGCCGATCTGTGATTGCACGGATCTTACTCATGAACAGGTCAAGCTAGAAATCAAGAACCAACAGTTGACTAGGGTGCGCAGGGTCATGGATGAGCTCGGTTGGAAGGGTGAGGGCTGCCATATCTGCAGACCCGCAATTAACTACTACATCGGCATGATCTGGCCGCTTAAGGCTGAGGATGAGCGCTCATCAAGGGTGGTCAACGAGAAGCTGCACGCGAATATTCAGAAGGACGGCACCTTTTCGGTGATTCCGCGCATTCATGGTGGCGAGACCACGGCGGATGATCTCATCCGCATCGGTGAAGTTGCCAGAAAATACGATGTCCCGACCGTGAAGATCACCGGTGGTCAACGCATCAGCCTGTTTGGCGTCAAAAAGGAAGACCTGGTGAATGTCTGGCGTGATCTGGACATGCCTTCCGGTTTCGCTTACGGCAAAGCGCTCAGGACAGTGAAGACCTGTGTAGGTTCAAAGTGGTGCCGTTTTGGGACTCAAGATTCGACCAGCATGGGCATTGACTTGGAGAAAGAGTTTGAGCGCATGTGGTCTCCGGCCAAGGTCAAGCTGGCTGTTTCCGGCTGCCCGCGTAACTGTGCCGAGGCCTCGATAAAGGACTTGGGAGTAGTTGGAGTAAAAGGTGGCTGGGAGATCTACGTAGGTGGCAACGGTGGTGTAAAGGTGCGCGCTGGCGACCTGCTATGTATGTTGGAGACGGATGACGAAGTCATGCAAGTAACCAAGGCATACCTGCAGTATTACCGGGAGACCGCACGACACAACGAGCGTACAGCGCGATGGCTGGAGCGCATCGGCCCGGAGACGATCAAACAGGATATTGTACATGATCTGGATCTGCGCAGGGCACTGGTCGAAAGGATGGACTTTTACCTTACCACGCTGACCACAGACCCATGGCGTGATTGCATTGCTGACGAGGCGAGACCCGTGGAGATGCGTCGGTTTAAGGAATACACGCCGATTGATATCCCCGTAACGGCTGCGAACGCATGAGCAGCGATGTGAATCAGGAGGCGACTGTGAAGTGGCACTCGATCTGTGCGGTCCAGGAGATACCTCAACTTGGCGCGCGCACGGTACGCACCGGTGTGATGGAGGTCGCACTATTCCGTCTGAGCGATGATCGCATCATGGCGGTAGATAACCAATGCCCGCATCAGCAGGGACCACTGGCCGAGGGTATCGTCAGTGGCGCTACCGTCATTTGCCCACTGCATGCCCGCAAGATAAACCTGCAAAGCGGCGCGGTGCTGCCTCCGGATTCGGGCCGTGTCAACACCTATCCGGTGAAGGTTGAAAACGGACAGGTTCTATTGCGGCTATAGACCAGAAAGCTTGCGGAAATCTGGTGCGTAGAGGTCCATTGTTCCTTGCCACCATGCCCTGAACCCCAACTGACGGACTGAATACCTCAACATTTCCTCCTGTGCCATGTCTGTTACGCGCACTGCGTTAGAAGTGTATGGTCTGCTGTCCATCGGACTCGTGGCGATAGATGAAAAGGACGAGAAATCCTTCGCACCGGCATGGATAGCAACTGGATGCGGCCCCAGAGAGAATGTGCCTCATCTCGTCGTGCTTGCTTATCAGCTAACGTTCTGGAATAGAATCAAGTAACCGTCGTGCATTGCCATCAAGCATC
>JASMJM010000036.1 GCA_030749725.1 Pseudomonadales bacterium
GTGGCGCAAGCTCCTCACTATCGGCTACTGATTCTGCGATCACAATCACGGTGTGGGCTTCATCCGGCGCAAGAGTCCATGCCACCTGGAAATCCTGGAGCGGCACTTGCACGATGGCACGGTCCAATTCTGGCTGGCCGCTGGTATAGGTGCCCACTACATCCGCGACCAGCGCAGCGACACCACCCTCGACGGCAGTGCCCAGGATCACCAGTTCGTCACCAATGGTGATGCCCAGATTACGAGCCAATGCAGATCCAATAAATGCCTCACCGGGTCCTTCAATATATCGGCCATCCACCTGCATACGTGTCAATGAAGACCAGACCGCTTCCTTCTCATACTGCACACCGATGATCTGTGCGCCAAAGCTGCGTTCTCCTGAAGATGTCAGTGCAAATGACTGAGCACGGGCAGAGACAATCTCAACGCCCGGTCGCGACTCGACATCGGCAATGATGTCGTTGATTCCGTGAATGCTATTCTCGATCGCCGGATCATCTTCGTACACCGGATGCTGCAACTGGATATGGCCCAGCATGATCCGGGCCGAATTATCGACAGCGCCTATAAAGGCGCCGACCTGCAGTGACCTGACAAAAGTCATCATCAAAATGGCAAACGCTATGCCACAGGCCGTCAGCCAGGTGCGTCGTTTGGTGCGTGTGATATTTCGCCAGGCCACGCCCCACAGCTCTGGTGTGGCGCGCTTGATGTCGGGCCTGATGGCTACTGCCGTCAATGTACCATCTGTCAACGAGATATCAGACATGGGTCCTCACTCTCCGGATTTGAGGTAAAACAAGGTAAACATCTGATCTTCGAGCTCAACGTCAAAGTCTGCCTCGCCCCAGATCAGCTCCGTGTATTTTTCCGGTGCGTTCAACTTCACCATGCGCATACGGGTTGCCATCATGCGACCGTCACGTTCGCCTATTTCCAGAGTTTCCAGTGTCTTAAGCGGCTCCATACTCTGATCATAGAAAGTATGCTGCAGCATCACGTAGTCGTCCCGGATCAGCATCTCTTCCTTCCCCCAGACCACCGGGGCATTATCATGGGGTATGGCGACCAGCGTGTAGATTTTATGATCGTCCTCTGTCGTCACCGATGCGATGCTGAGGTCATATTCGTTCAACCAATTATCAGAGCGGGACAGGTCGGTGTAGGAGAAGTCGGAACCGCCCCAACTCTGGGACATCAGGCTGTAGGGGAGTCGAATCGTCCGGTTCAGCTTGGGAGTGAAGGTCCACATCTTGTTACCCAGCTTGAGTGTTGCGTTACCGGCATCCTTGGCAGGAGCAATGAAGCGAATAAGTGCATCCTTGCGTCCGCGGGTCCAGGACTTCAGGCTGGATGTCCGCTCCCAGTCGGGACGATGAATCACCATGGAAAATTCTGCATAGGAAGATATGCCACGGGTCTGATCTATGGCGGCTTCAACCAGTTCTTTCGCCGTGATGTCGGCTTCCGCAGCATGGGATCTGTCTGTGAAAGTAAGGCCAACAAGGGAAAAAACAATGGTAACCCATATTAATGAGCTTGAATCGATTCGAGTGTGCAAATTCCTAGTCATCTTAGCATCCATTCCTCTAATTCAAGGCCATCGACATAGACCAGCTTTACTATAATACATTCAAACAGTGCCACACCAATTACCTGTCAACTACTGATTTCTTGATATAAAGACGTAGCATCCTGCCTGAAGGTTCATTATATCCTCCGTCATTCCGGCGAAAGCCGAGATGTCGGACCACGGAATTTGAACTGGAACCATGCACCGTTAGCGAGTAAAGGGGACAGTCCCCTATTCAGGAATTTTAAACGGCTCAAGCACACTCCCGGCGATCACCAGACTTGTCACACCTGGATCCGGATCCTTGACTGCTTCCATGACCTCGCCGAAGCCGCCATTGTGACCGCCATGGATCAATTTGAACCGATTCTCACCTAAATATGTGTAACGGGCCGCAGATGTTGCGGGCGTGAGCACTTCGGGTGATATTTCAACCAGCTTGCCTCGCAGTCGATCAAACTGCGACACGCCCCAGCGGGATGCCGATGCGGTGGTGATGTTAGAATCATCGCATGCATTGAAGACCCCGACTTAATCAAAAAGATTCGAAGAGACTCAGCCTACGTCTATGACCGTGGGTATGACGTCGATGCCATCGTCGGTTAAGACGTTAGGTTGAAGTGAACCCCTCTTTAGGGGGAGTCGGCGTCCGCTTTTGAGGAAACCAGTGCCTGCAGCCTCTTGCTTCCGCACCTGGCCGGTTGTGAAGCCGAGAATCATTCACGAACTGTTGCCCAAAATGTCCGGTTTTCTCTAAAGCGGCGTATCTGGGGTTCGGATCAGATGGTCCTAGGAGCATACCTCGGTACCCAATAGATGTAGGGGCATGAAGCTACTTGCTGTTAGGAAGCAGACGTTCCAATTCGTCGAAGAAGTTCATGACCACTTGAATCTGAACTCCCGCCTGTTCCGCAGCAGGCTTTACCATCAGGAATTGCTGACCGTCTGGGGTCATATTAAAAACAGTGGTGAAGAACATTGGGAAGTGGTAGTTACTCACGTCAAATAGCGTGACCCGTGTAGTAACATTGAAACCACCTTCAGTGTCAATGGCCGCCACCATCATTTCTTGCTTGGCGTTGATAAAGTATAGCGCGCTCCCGTCGGGAGACCAGCGAGGTGCACCAGCTCCCTCCACAGATACCTGCCACTTGCCCTGATTGAGATCAGGATAAGGTCTGACATAGAGTTCCGAACGACCGGATTCATCCGAGAGATAGGCAAGCCAGCGACCGTCCGGGGAGATATCCGGCATCATCTCGTTATGTGCGTCATTCAGTATCAGTTCGACCTGCCCATTCGTTGTGCCGGGTAATCGGGCGATATCGCAGTTGGCAATTCCTTGATCGCACTGCATCAGAACCGGTCCCCTCATGCTGAGGCGCCAGCTTGAGCCTTTGGTCAATTGAAGCAGGTCACCCATACCATTCGCTTGTTTTGAGGATGGGTCTAGCGATGTGAGATTAGTAGGTCCGAAATCAAATGTGATCAGGTCTGCGTCTGTCCAGGTCGGCTGCATAAAATGCGCCTGCTCAAAAGTCAGCCGCATTAG
>JASMJM010000037.1 GCA_030749725.1 Pseudomonadales bacterium
TTTTGGGAGTATATGATCTGGAACAGAGAGGGGAGGAATCGATCCGCCGCAGTATTGAGCTGTTTCAGAATGCTATTGAACGAGATCCTGATCTTGCCGAAGCTCACTTGCGCTTGGCCGAGGCATACATTCTGTTACCCACCTACGTGGATGGGATGCCGGAGAGCGACAAGGCGTTGCTGCGGGACAGGGCTCTGGCAGCATTGGCACGTGTTGCTGAGCTGGATGGGAATCCCAACAGAACCTATGCAGCCAGAGCATTTATCCATACCATCAATATGGAGTGGATAGATGCGGAACAGCTGTTTCGACTGGCCATAGCTGTCGAGCCAAATGATGCCAATCTGCACTACTGGTACAGCCAGTTCCTGGCCCGGGTGGGTTACATCGATCGGTCCCTGGAGCAGGCGAAACTGGCGAGAGATCTTGACGACGTTTCTCCTCCGGTGATGCATCGCCTCGGTATCTCCTATCTCTGGGCAGGTCGCAATGACCTTGCTGGGGAGCATTTTGCCTTGGCGCGGAATGCAGGCTACGCTGTCTTCCCGGAGCCAGACCTAATCCTGCTCCACAGGCTGAATAAACACGACGAGATGACGCGGATGCTGTCCAGGATACACGAGGATAAGGGACTTCTCACCGCGTGGATAGCACCTGTGATCGACGCCCTGAAGCATCCCGATGATGCGGTGGTTCGCCATCGTGGGATTGCCGAACTTGCCCGAGCTGCGGAGGCCGGTGAGTTGGCCCCGAATCTCGCCTGGGGTGCGCTGATCCTGTTGCAGCAGCCACAGCTCGCCTTTGTGATGGCCGACGAGCTGATCCGGAACAACGTCTATTTGTTAGAGTTCGTGTTTGCAGACGAAGCGGCTGTGGTCAGGACCAATCCCCTGGTTTCCGGTTTTATCGAGCGCCTGCAACTGGCTCGTTTCTGGGATCTTTACGGCTGGCCGGAACTCTGCGAGCGAATCGAAGAGGCAATCAGCTGTCGCTAGACCAAGGGGCGAAACAACCTAATCGACTTCACAGCACCAGATCCGCCACTAGTTCATAGACGTGATAGCTCCAGTAGGACGGTAGTTTTTCAGTCATCTCCCTGGAACGCGCGAAATCCTGCTCGAAGATACGTTCCTTAAGCGTGTTCACCACCGACGCACTGGAGGTGGCAATGTCGAGTTCCTTGTTGATCTTGAGGCTCAATCGATCGAGATTGGCCGAGCCGAAGC
Organism: Pseudomonadales bacterium; assembly: GCA_030749725.1. Classification (GTDB taxonomy): domain Bacteria; phylum Pseudomonadota; class Gammaproteobacteria; order Pseudomonadales; family Azotimanducaceae; genus JASMJM01. Next base: position 1,227 of record JASMJM010000037.1, read on the forward strand.
AGGCCCAGCCATCGATGATGGACGCCTTGATATGAGACATGCCGGGGTAAATATAGACCCGCACGCCATGCTTAAAGAGGGAATTGGCTGCCAGAATGTTGCTCTTGTCCATCGGACCGCTGTCACCCCGGGAGGGGAGGATCACCCGTACGTCCACTCCCCGTCGCCGTGCCCGAATCAGTTCGTAGCGTATGGCATCGTCCGAAAAATAGGCGTTTTCCACATAGATATAGTGGCGGGCTCGCCGTATTGCTTGCAGGTGAGCCCGGTAGATCTGAGGATCGTGCAGGCGGGTATACAGTAATCTCAGTTGCTGAGCGTGTGGCTGGTCACGATTGACAGTGGCTTTACGCCCCAGGCCGGTCAGCAGGGCAAGATCGCCCTGCAGGCCGTTTCTGAGCCAGGTTCGATCAAAATCCCTATCGATCTGCTGCACCACGGGCCCGGTTAGTTCCACCATCATATCGTGCCAGTCGAACCTGTACTCCCGGCCGATGTTCATGCCACCGACAAAGGCAGTGCTACGGTCGATGATGATCGATTTGGTATGATCTCCTGCCACCAGAGTGTTGCCCAACATGCGCGTCTTCACAGCACGGCCGGTCTTCAGGTAAGTGTTGATCGAAGCCGGTGGTACAAAACCGACCGGCATCGATTTCGAGTCCACCAGGCTCCCAGTCACGGTTCCCAGACCATCCATCAAAATCCGCACCGAAACATCGCTCGCTCTCGACTTCAGGAGATCGGCTACTTGAAGTGCATAATCGTCATTATCGAAGATATACGTACGAATCTTGACCGAGCTTCGTGCACTGGCAACCTTCGCAGTAAAGCGGTTGAAAAACGCCTCGCCATCCACCAGCAGCGACAGTTCACCGGAGGTGCGTCGACTACCGGTGATGCGATCCAGATCCATTTCCCAGCGTTCCAAGTCCATGCCCGGAGCTTGACGCAACGGGGTATCCTTCCTGCTGCGGAAAGCAAAATAGGCGAACAGGTCCCGGAAGGGTGTCTTCACTCCATCCAGCAGACCGTTGACCGTCAGCAGGACCAGTTCGCTGGCGGTGGTCACCGGTCGCCGTATGGGATTCCGGATGAAGCTCCTGCCGAGATGGCGGCCGATAACCCCGGCGCTTGCCAGCGGGCTGCCGCCATCGCCATGGCTAGTACTGCGCAGCTTACCTGCCTCGGCAACGACGATCCCCCGGCCGGTAGAATCCTTGCTATCCTGCTGCGGCTGATCCGGTGGGATCGTTAAGGACGCACATCCGTTCAGCAGATGAATGATCATCACTTGTATAGGCAAGCAGTGGATCGGCAACCAGTTTGCACGTTCATTCTGCATGGCGCTCTCCCGCGGTGGCCTGTACTCGAATCGACAGGTGCTACCTTGGAAGATCGTCGCGACCGGATCCTTTCGGAATGGTGATCCTTTTGTTTAGTTCTGTGTGGTCATATTAGCTCGCCATCATCACATTCAGAGGGTGTCACCATAAGCACTCCGTCAGGAATCCTAAGAATCTTGTTCGGCGTATCTTGGTAATTCGCAAGCATGGGGGATAGTTCTCGTGTGCGAATCAGCAAGCGCCAGCATGTCAATCGTTGTCGTACAAGTATAGGAGGTCAGGGTCAGGAAGCCTGAAAGAGACCGTTTAGTCTTTTCATGTATTTGTGATATGTTTCGTATGGATATTCGAAGGGGAAAACACTAACCACAGGATGCACTGATCTCGTGGATCTGGAATTTGGCTTCCGGTTGGAAGACTGGGCAGTTGCCCCAAGACAGGGAACGTTGACGAAGGGAGAGGAAGTAATACACCTGGAACCCAAGGTGATGGGTGTACTCGTCTGTCTGGCACGCCATGCCGGAGATGTGGTCAAGCGAGATGAACTGTTGGCAGAAGTCTGGCCCAACGTCGTGGTGCAGGAGGAGGTGCTCAGTCGATCGATTTCTCTGCTGAGATCCAGTTTCAAAGATGAACGACGGGAACCACGTTTCATTCAGACGGTGACGAGAGTGGGGTACTGCCTGGTAGCACCGGTACGACCCATTTCGGAACCGCCATCCAAAACGCGCAATGTGGCTCTTCCAGTTGCTGTGGGAGCCGCGCTGACAGTAGCGATCGTCGTCATCGTGTTCCTTTCACTAGAGGATGTCGTCCCGCAATGGCGTCCGGGCAGCGATGTTGTCTCCATCGCAGTGCTGCCTTTTGTGGATCGTAGTGACGGTGACGATCCGGGAAACTTCAGTGCCGGCTTGACCGACGAGATTATGAGTGATCTGTCTCGGGTTGATGACCTGCGCGTAATCTTTCGAGCCGGGAATCCCGATGAGGACGCCTGCGTTCTCGGCAAGAAGCTGGACGCGACGACACTGCTTCGTGGTTTTCTGCGACGGGACGGTGAGCGCCTAAAGGTGACGGTGCGCTGGGTAAATGCCAGCGACTGCTATCAGATTTGGTCGGAAACCTATGACCGCAGACTGGACGACATATTTGAAGTGCAACAAGCTATCTCAGAGGCGATTGTCAATCGTCTCGCCAGCGCGCTCGGCAAGGACCTGGCTTCCATCAATCCGGCGGGACCGGCGCCGTTGCCTGAAGCCTACCAGCCTTTCCTGTTGGGTCGCCATAATCTGGTCGTTGGGCGATATGATCTGATGCGTAGAGGGGAGGAGTCGATTCGCCGCAGTATCAAACTGTTTAAGGATGCGATTCAACGAGATCCCGATCTTGCAGATGCCCATCTCGGCCTGGCGGAGGCATACATCGTGTTGCCGAGTTACATTCTGGCTGACGATATGCCGCAGAGCGACAAGGATGAACTGCTGAATCTGGCAGTCGCAGCGTTGACGCGTGTTGTAGAACTGGACGGGAGCCCCGTCAGGACCTATGCAGCAAGCGCGTTTATTCACTCGCTGCAAATGGAGTGGATAAAGGCAGAAGAGATGTTTCAATCAGCCATTGCCCTTCAGCCGAATGATGCCCACCTGCGCTTCTGGTACAGCCAGTTCCTGGCCAAGGTGGGTTATTTGGATCGATCGCTTGAGCAGGCAGAACTTGCCAGCTATCTTAACGACGTCTCGCCCCTCATCAGGCATCGCCTGGCTGTTGCCTACCTTTGGGTCGGTCGCACTGAGCTCGCCGCGGAGCAGTTCAGGCTGGCAAGGAATTCCGTCATCGAACCAGCCATCATACCGGAACCGGACCTGATCCTGTTCTATCGGCAGAAGAGATTTGCAGAGATGACCCAACTGATCTTCGCCATACAGAAGGACAAAGAACTTCCCACGACGTGGGTGGCAGCGGTGATCGAAGCGCTGCAACATCCCGACGATGTGGCTGCCAACCGTCTGGGAACTGCCGCCCTCACACAGGCGGCTGAAGCGGGCGAGATACCCCCACGTCTTGCCTGGGGTGCGCTGATCCTGATGCGGCAAGATCAACTGGCCTTGGCGAAGACCAATGACTTGATGCAGAATCAGCGTCGCTACATCGCCGATCTGATGGAGTTCCTATTCGTAGCAGAGACAGCGGCAGTGAGAGCAAACAATCTGTTTCCCGGCTTCATTGAACAGGTGCAACTGGATCGTTTCTGGGACCTGCACGGTTGGCCACAGGCGTGCACGCGAATCGATGGAAGAATCAGTTGTCATTGATTCTGCCCCCGGTGGTGACGGCCTTAGGACGACAAGCGAGGATATACCGATTGGGTTTTCCGCGTGCGTATCTGACTCCCGAACGCGCCTACTGACGACCAGCATAAGTCTCCCTGCAAACACAGGCTTGTCCTGACCTTCTCGATGATGTCGGGCACGAACGGTGACCCCAATACGCACAAGGATGACAAGGCTGAATGCACGACGAGCAGGATCACCGCTACGCGTCCGCGGTTCTCTTCATTCTTGATCAGATTCCAAGGTTCTTCGTGCTGCAGGTAGCGGTTGATGGATGCGGCCGATGCAGCGAAGATTCGCGCTGCGACATGCGGTTCCGCCCGTTCGAACGCGTCTTGCCATTCCTGCGCGCCATCCTTCAATACCGCCAAAAGTTCGTGGTCACATTCCTCAAGCACGGGACTTGTGATATCGATGGCTCCGCTGAAATCACGCTGCACCAGCGTCACGAACCGGGAAATGAGATTGCCTACATTGTTGGCAAGATCTGCGTTCAGTAGCTGATAGACCTGCTGTCTGACGAAATTGACATCGCCTCCGAACGGTACGCCCTTCAGGAAAAAGTAGGTGAGCCCATCCGTACCGATCTCCTCGATCAATGCAACCGGATCGACGATGGTGTCAGGATCCGATTTGGCGATCTTCTTGCCTTCGATCGTCAGCCAGCCGTTAACCTTGAGACTGAGTGGCAACGGTATCTCCGCCGACAGCAAAAGCGCCGGCCAGTAGACAGCATGGAATATCAGAATATCCTTGCCGATGAAGTGCGTGGCACTTGGCCAGAACGCGTTGAAGTCTTCGGTTGCCAACGCCGATAGATAACTCACCAGTGCATCGATCCAGACATACATTACGTGACGATTGTCCCGCGGAACGGGAATTCCCCATCTCGTGGACGTTCGCGAAATGGAGAGATCGCGCAGTTCTGAATTCTTGAGTAACGACAGCACTTCGTTACGCCGCTCGCGCGGCAGGATGAAGTCGTCGTGCGACTCGATGTGCTCGATCAGTCGGCTCTGGTATCGTGACAGTCGGAAGAAGTAGGACTCTTCCGAAAACGTCTCGAGAGGTCTCCGGTGTACCGGACACTCCTCACCGGTTGTGAAATACTGCTCGCACTCGACACAGTAAAGCCCCTCATACTGGCCAAGGTAGATATCGCCTTTGTCAGCAATGTTCTGCCAGAACGGCAGGACCCTGGCCACGTGGCGTGAGTCTGTCGTTCTGACAAAGGCATCGAGATCAATACCCAGTGTGCGCCACAGCGCCTGGAATTCATCGCTGCGCGCCTCGATGAACTCGGTAGTATCCGTGCCCTCGGCAAGTGCTGCCCGCTCGATTTTCTGACCGTGCTCGTCAGTTCCGGAGATCAGCTTGACGTCATGATCGGTCAGCCGGTAGTAGCGCCGGTAACAGTCTGCAACCAACGTCGTATAGGCGTGCCCCAGGTGAGGCGTGCCACTGGCGTAATAGATCGGTGTTGTCAGGTACTTGTTCATTTTCATTGCTCCATAAAAAAACCTCAGCGGTATCACCTGCCGAGGTCCTTCGATGGAATTCGGAAGGTGACGGCTCACCTTCCAAACAGCAATACGAGGTCAGCCCATGAAAGTCATAGGCATAGCCATTTGCTGAATCACTTCTCGTAGATCAATCAAGAATTAGTCCCGATCCGTTGTAGTTGGCGCGACATCTTAACCATCGGAATGCTATTGTCAACTGGAATCAGTGAGTCGGTCCAGCCGCGCTGCTGCATACGCCACTGCCTAAGGCATCCAAGAGCCACCAGATGCCGAGATCACCTGGCCGGTCACGTGGCGGGCGTCGTCGGAACAGAGGAACGATACCACGCCGGCGATGTCTTCCGGCTCTGCGGCGCGCTGCAAAGGCGTCGATTCCTTCATGCTTTCGATTCGCTCTGGATCTACATTGCGGGTGATCCAGCCGGTCAGGGTGATGCCCGGCGCCACCAAGTTGACCCGGACCTGCTGGGCACCGAGTTCATTCGCCATGGATCTCGTCAGGCCGATCAAGCCGGCCTTCGAAGCAGCGTAGGCGGGCGAGCCGTCAACGCCCGCTGCCGCCGTGGAGCCGATATTGACGATTGCAGCGCTGCCACGCTCCACCAGGTAGGGCGCAAACACGGAGCTGGCAATGAAGGTTCCCTTGAGGTTGGTTTCGATGACCGCGTCCCACTGCTGGTCCGATTGCGTCAGGATTGTCCCCGGCCGGTTCACCCCGGCATTGTTGACGAGCGCATCGACCCGGCCCCAGTTGGTGACGAGGTCTGCTGCCAAGGGCTCCAGTGCCGGACGATCGATGATCGATGCGTGCAGAAATCGGACGTCGTTCGACTGACCGATTTCCGTTTCTGCCTGATCGATGGCCCGCTCATTGATATCCAGCGCGGCGACCCGATAACCGTCCAGGAGTAATCTTTTCACGATCGCCAGTCCAATCCCGCGACTGCCGCCCGTGACAACTGCTACGCGTTGCTTATCCAAGGGTTTCTCCTAATGTGGTGTGATGCTCCCACCATGGGAAGCACTTGTCAGAATGTCAGTGCCTGACCAACGCCATGCAACAGGGAGGGTGGCATAATCTTAAGCGCTTCGCCAAACTCAAATGTCTCGTCTCTCGCAATCCTACCAGCGTATTCGGTCGTTCGTCTTACCAAACCATCCAGCGATGCTTCATGGAACTGGGCTTTGTAACATCGCAGAGCTTGGTTCTTCCGTTCAATACTCGAAGAGATGTCAAAGACGGTGTTGGGGTAGGACGTGCCGTGGAATACAACCGCCTGGATCGGATGGAAGCGGTAATTCTCGTCAACTTCCGCATCAGTCTTTATGCGCATGAGCCCATATAAAATGGCAGCTTCTGCAGCCGCCCGTCCAGCCAGGACATGATCGGTGTGGGCCTCGTATGCCATCCAGGGATCCATGGTGAACACGACGTCGGGACGTACCAGGCGGATATGTTTGATCATATCGCGGCGTACATCGAAGTAATCATAGCTGCCTGCATCCGGATACCCCAACCAGTATTGAAAGGGCACACCAATAATTCCTGCAGCTCGCCTTTGATCGTCACGCAGACGCGCACTGGATTCTTCTGCCGACCAACTGGCATCGATCACACCCATCAGATCATCCGACATGGTCAGGTAGTGGATCTCGGCTCCACCGTCAACCAAGGCGGCGAGGGTGCCCCCGACTGAAATATCATTGTCGTCATAGTGTGGCTGAATGGCCAGAATACGTTGAGCATTGACGATCTCGGGGATCTCAATTCCTATGGCATCACTCATTTAGCATCTCCTCAAACTGCCTATGGATCGAATAGTAAGGACCACCACATTTTACCCGCTGCAGCCGCGATCAGCACAGCCAGCATTCGTCGCAGGCTTACAACCGGTGTTCTGCTGCTAACATAGCTTCCAAGGCGCGCCGCAGGAATCACCGTCAGGACGATGGGTATGGTCAGCAGCCATTCGATCTGCCCGGTGACCGCTTTACCGATGAATCCGGCGCTGGAGGACAGCAGTACGATGACCAGGTTGCTGCCGATGGCAATGCGAGTAGGAATCCGTACGAAATAGATCATCAGCGGGACCAGGATGAAGGAACCGCCCTGGCCAACCAGGCCGCCCAGCAGTCCTACCGTTAGAGCAACCACTATCGCCTTGGAGAGGCTGAAGGACAGCAGATCGAGGCTGGGGTTTTGCTCCTCGCCGGCCTCCGGCAGTAGCAGCATCGTGGCGGCGATCAGTGCCAGTCCGGCGAAAATGAAGAGAAGGACTTCATCCGCGACATAATTGGCGCCCATGCCACCGGCGAGTGCTGCGACAAAAATGGCGCTGCCCATCACCAGGCTCAAGCGGAACGAAACAAAGTGAAATCGATGGTGGCTGACAGCGCCGGAAATGGAGGCCACCAGTCCTTGTACAATGGTAAGTCCGGCCACAATGCGCATGGACAGTGGTTCGAATCCGAGTACGGGGAGCAGGTACAGCAGCAGTGGTGCCATGACGATACCACCACCGATGCCCAACAGCCCGGATAGAAATCCCGTCACCAGGCCGAGGCCGCCTACCAGAACATAGATCGTCATAGAAGGCTGTTTATCGAATAGCTACACGGGCGGCTCCCGCCACGATCTCGCCGATCCGGGCGACGGTTGCCACGCCGGCGTCGCTGAGCTTGGCCATCAGTTCACCAGCCTGCGAGGCCGGCAACGACAGCAGCAGTCCTCCGGATGTTTGCGGATCGTAAAGCAACTCCTCCTCGGCTTTAGCGAGGGAAGTTTGCAGATCCAACTTGCCCTCGACCAGTTGCCTATTGGCCTGGTTACTGCCGGTCGTCTCGCCTCTGGCATACATATCAAGGGCCGCAGGATAGAGAGGAAGCTTGGCGTAATCCAGCATGACGCTGGCGTCGCAACCGAGGGCCACCTCCAATCCATGACCGGCGATGCCGAATCCGGTTATATCGGTGCAGGCATGCAGGTCAAACTCGAGCGCCACCTCCATGGCCCGCCCATTCAGGGCTGCGATCAGCGGCAGGGTTTCACGTTCGATCTCCGCAAACGGCAGCTTTCCGGATCGCACCGCGTTGAACAGGACCCCGCTACCCAGCGGCTTAGTCAGGATCAGAGCGTCCCCGGGGCGAGAACCTGCATTGGTGATGATGCGATTTGGGTGGACTATGCCGCTGACGCTGAGACCGTATTTCGGTTCTTCGTCATCGACCGTGTGCCCACCGACCAAGCTGGCACCGGCTTCCTGCACTTTATCGTGTCCGCCGCGAAGGATTTCCCGCAGCACGCCCATATCCAGATGTTTGGAAGGAAACATAACCAGATTGAGGGCCGTTATCGGCTTGCCACCCATGCTGTACACATCGGATATGGAATTAGCCGCCGATATAAGTCCGAACCAATAGGGATCGTCTACCGGAGGCGTGATGAAATCCACCGTATTAATCATGGCGATTTCTTCAGACAGCTTGTAGACGGCGGCATCGTCAGCCGTTTCGTAACCAACAAGCAGGTTGGAATCGTCCGGTTGGGGTAGTCCTTTGAGCGCTTCCGACAGATCCGCCGGACCGATTTTAGCAGCTCAACCGCAGGTGCGTGCTAAACCGGTGAGCGTCTTCTTCTTAAATAACGCCATGGTCATCTCTCCGTGGAATGAGGAGTTGAGTCCTCCTCGGCAGAATGATACTATTCAATTGTTTAATTGAATAGTATAGTTCGACTGTTGTCAATGGCAACGGCACGATTTACCCCAGACCAGGGCAGATAGAGAGCGACATGGCGACCATCAATGTAAAGAAAGAGCTGTTGGAGCAACTGGCTGTACTCGGCAGAGCGCTCGGCAGCGCCAATCGATTGGAGTTGCTGGAGTTTCTGGCGCAGGGGGAGAGAAGCGTGGAATCTCTGGCCAAGCTGACCGGCATGACGGTCGCCAACACGTCTCAGCATCTGCGGCAATTGCGCCAGGCCGGCCTGGTCACGACGCGAAAGCAAGGGCTGTTCGTTTTCAATCAGTTGGCGGATGAGGCGGTGGTGGATCTGTTGGCCTGCATGCGGGAGATTGCCGAGCACAATCTGTCCAAGGTGGACCTGCTGATTAGAACCTACCTGTTGGCTAAAGACAGTCTCGAACCCATCTCCGCTAACGAGCTGCTGCAGCGGGTGCAGGATAACCGCGTAACCGTGTTGGACGTGCGTCCCACCGAAGAATTCTCCTCGGGCCACCTGCCCGGGGCTGTCAATATACCGATGCATGAATTGGAACAGCGCCTGGCAGAGCTGCCGAACGGTCCGGAAGTGGTGGCCTATTGCCGCGGGCCCTATTGCATGCTCTCCTTTGAGGCGGTCGCGAAACTGCGTGACAAGGGCTACCGGGCGCGCAGACTGGAAGACGGATATCCGGAATGGAAGCGTGCCGGCTTTCCCGTTGAAGCCGCCCCCATCTGATCCAAGTACTCCACGATGCCCTACGTTGGGGTTTAGCCATTGTATCGCCTGTGTTTATTCACAATAATACGCAACGCCCTTAACGGGATCATTGAAACTGCCGGCACGAATGCAATCGGGTCGACGTTCGGAGGCGCTCTATGCATTTAACAAAACGACAATATTGGTTGCAGGGGATGGTGCTTTGCCTGGCAGCCATATTGGTTTCATGTACTGAAAGCGAAGCACCCAAGTCATTGGACGCACCGATTGTCATAACATCGCTGTCCAATCGTGCTGATCTGATTAGCGCCGGCAATGTGTTGGTTGGGATCCAGTTGCTGCCACCGCTGTCACTTGAGGATCTGACCGTTGATCTAAACGGTGTGGATGTTCGCGAGCATTTTGCAGTTAGAGCGGATGGTCGCATTTTGGGTCTGGTGGATGGATTGGAAATTGGCAGCAACGCTCTCACCGCGACAGCAGCAGGTCAGAGCACGCGATTGGCGCTAATCAATCATGCCAAAGGTGGACCGGTTTTTTCGGGCCCGCAGATCCAGCCCTGGGTTTGCGCCACCCCGCAGCCTCAAGAGGGAAGTGATGACACCCCTGCAACTGCAGCCAGTGGTCTATCCACCAGCGCCATCGACAAACAGTGCAATATCGCTGCCGAAGTAAAGCGGTACTATCGCACCACCGAGCAGTGTGGCCGCGATCCGGACAATCCGCGACGTTTCATTCCCTGTTTCAAGGAGCTGGACTCCACAGGCAGTCCACCGGTGGATCTGGCAGAAACGACCAGCCGGCAGGGCAAAACCATACCCTACATCGTGCGTGTGGAACGCGGCACCATGAACCGTGGCATTTACGACATTGCGGTCGTGGAAGAGGCGGGCACTGAGTGGGGGCCATTCAGCCAAAGTCAAACCTGGAACGGGGCACTCGTGCATCTGTTTGGGGGCAGTACCGGTACGCCGCGCAGACAATTCCCTCCCAACAGCCGCTGGGCGATGGATGAAGCACTGTCCCGGGGTTTTATGTTTCCGTGAGTTCTCTGACGGATCAGGCGCTGAACGCTAACAAGGTGGTTGCGGCGGAGACCGTGATGATGCTGAAAGAACATATCGGTGAAAACTACGGTGAGATCAGCCATACCATCGGTTCAGGATGCTCCGGTGGGTCCATCATGCAACTGGTAATCGCAGGTACCTATCCCGGCGTACTGGACGGTATTCAGCCGTCATGCACTTATCCGGACTCCATTACAACCGGCATCGAGGTGACCGAGTGTGTGTTGCTGGAAAACTACTTCAATTCCAACGAGTTTGCTGAGTTAACCAGCGACTTCGATCAGGGAGTCATCAACCACAAGAAAGCGGCGATAGCAGGGCACCTGGATGAAAAAGCATGCCTTGCCTGGTCACGTTCATTTGGTCATGCCAACCGGCCGGGTAACTTCGTCCTTCGCGGCCAAGAGATGAACAACTGCCGTCTGCCTAAGAAGTGGGTTTATGATCCGGATTTGAACGCCGAAGGCGTGCGCTGTTCCCAGCCGGATCACCTGATCGCGCTGTGGGGCAAGGAACCAGGAAAAGAATATGCCCGTCGTTACGCCGATAACAGCGGCGTCCAATATGGCTTGCAGGCATTGCTGTCGGGAGATATTTCCGCGCGCGAGTTCGTCTCGTTAAACGAGAAAATCGGTGGCTCTGATGTCGACAGGGGCTTGATCGATGAGCGCATGCGGGCCGGTGAAGAGTCAGTCGCGTTCGCCTACAGGATGGGGCTGGTAACTGATCCGCGCCAATGGGCCAAAGTGGCCATGATCGATCTGCGCGGCAATGACAACTCCGGCATTCACATGAACTGGCGCGCGTTTGCGGTACGCGACCGCATGGATTCAGTGCTGGGAAATCATGACAATCAGGTAATCTGGCGGTTTGGACCGGGACTGTGGCCGTCGGATGAATCCCATCTCATCGCAGAGTCGCTGCTGGCCATCCACGAGTGGGTGACGGCTATCAAAGGGGATCAATCGGATCGTTCCCTTGCCGAAAAAGTCACTGCGAATAAACCGGCATCGGTGTTTGATTTCTGTTACATAGAGTCTGCTCATAAAGTTGTTAAGAAGGTTAAGACCCCATCGCGCAGCCAGCCAACCCGGAAGCTGGGTTCTTCCTGCACCAACCTGACAATATAGCAAGGGTGTGTTTCAGACAATTCAGAAACAATATGCCAT
>JASMJM010000038.1 GCA_030749725.1 Pseudomonadales bacterium
GAGCGAATCGAGGAGTACATTGACGTGTACAACAGAGATCCAAAGCCATTCGTTTGGACCAAGTCGACAGATGAGATCATCGAGAAGGTGGGCAGAGCCAGAAAGAGACTATTAAATATATGTTCTGTTTAGGACAGAACAGTAGGATGCTTGCAGGATAGGCCAACGCATCAGAGAAACTGGTCTCGGACAGAAGCTGTTGGGTTATTTCTGTTTTCCTCTACAATGCGAAAGAACAATTCTTCCAGAGACAGTCCACTGTCGTTAGCTGCCAGGTAAGCACGTAGTTTTTCAAGAGTACCTGTAACAATCTGTCGGCCCTTGTCGATGATGAGTATCTCGTCGCAGATTGCATCAATCAGCTCCAATTGGTGCGACGATACGATAATGGCTGCCTGATGCGACTTGGCGCGATCGACGATAGCAGCCTTCATGTTTCGCATGCCGATGGGGTCAAGACCCGTCAGCGGTTCATCCAGAAATATCGCCTTGGGGTCATGCAAAAAGCCCAGACAGATGGCGACCTTTTGTTTCATCCCTCTTGACAGAGTGCCGGGAAGCGATCTTGCTTGATCATTCAACTCAAATGTTGTCAACAGAGATGTTATGCGAGGCCCGATATCTTCAAGTCCATAGATCCTGCCCGCAAAATGCAGATGCTCCTCGACGGTTAGGTGGTCGAACAGATGGGGTGTATCCGGGACAAACGATGACGTGCCTTTCACCAGAACCGGATCCATTTTCACATCGTGTCCATCGACCTTCACTTCGCCGCTGGTTACTGGAATGATCGCGGCCATGCTTCGCAGCGCTGTGGTCTTGCCGGCGCCGTTAGGGCCAACCAAGCCTAATATCTTGCCGGGATCGACCTTCAGATTCAGATCTGCAAGCGCGCGAAAATTGCCGTAGGATTTGCACAAGTTGTGGCAGCTGATGCCTCTGTAACTCCATGGGTCCGAGCTTCCTGACATTTTTCCTCCGTGCTGCAGAATACCCACAAAAAAGGTGGATATCGCACCACTATACGAATTCGGTCGGATTCTTCAACTTCGGTGGGCGTGCCCTCCTGTAGATCGCCACCCTCTTTACTTGGCTGCATACTTGCTTTGAAGGCATTAAACGTGCAGCCTTCACGTTTGGTTTTCACCAAGGTAACATGCGAGGAGCCGTCCATGAACGAAGATACTTTCAATACTGCAGTACGAAAATACCTCAAACAAGTGGGCATCACATCACAGCGCGAGATTGAACAAGCCGTTCAAACTGCGATTCAGGAGGGTACCTTGAGCGGCTCTGAACAATTGGTTGCCACCGTGACGCTTGAGATTCCCTCTCTCAGTTTGACCCACAAGATCGATGGCGAGATTGCACTGGAATAGAAACTTTCTGGATTAGATCCAAGGAGTACCAATGAGTGATCTAGAAAAACAGGAGCTATCCCTTCCCGAGTACCAGGGCGAGAGGGATATGGACGCGTTCTGGAGCGCCGCGAAACTCAAGAAGGAACCTTCGAAGCAGAAATGGTTTCTGCCAATTCTCATCCTGCTGATTTTGTGTAGTGTGCCGTGGTACCGCAGTGAAGGTCAGATGGGAAGTGTGTTCCTCGGTTTCCCCGTCTGGATCTGGACCAGCATAATCTGCTCGTTGGGCGTTGCCGTGCTGACCGCTGTCGGGATCCTCGGTTATTGGAAAGACGATGACGATGCGTAGGACTGTGGGAGTTTTACTCGGTGACTGATAGCGCTTACAAACTGGGGACAGCACCAATCGTCGTTCTGGCGGTCTATCTCGTTGTGATGATCGCGATCGGCTGGATCGGCAAAGTCAGCAGCAAGGAAAAGTCGCTTCGCGATTTCTACCTCGGTGGATCCAGCTTCGGGGTGTTTGTCCTCTTCCTCACGCTTTTTGCCACCCAGTATAGCGGCAACACCATGCTTGGATTTGCCGGACGCTCGTATCGCCAAGGCGGTACCTACGTCGTCAGCATCATGTTCATGGTTGTGACGATCACCATGATATCGCTTTACGGTCCGCGCCTGTTTCGACTGTCCAGGACATTCGGGTATATCACACCGGCTGACTACATTTACCACCGATTCGGGTCCCACTGGCTCCGCGTCATCTGTGCCATCCTGCTGTGTTGGGGCCTTGCCAACTATATCCTCGAGCAACTGGTCGCCATGGGCCATGCCGTTGAGGGATTGTCCGGTGGCCGCATCGAATTCATGACCGGCGTGATCCTGTTGGTCATCGTCATGCTCATATACGAAACCCTTGGCGGTATGCGTTCGGTAGCCTGGACCGATGCGATCCAGGGCGTTCTGCTCTTTGGCGGTTGTTCCATAATCCTCTACATTATTCTGACAACCGAAGGTGGATTGCCCGCGGCGACGGAGACTATCGCGACGGAGCAGCCGGACAAACTGCAAGTGCCGGGCTGGGAGGGCATTCGCGCCTGGTTCAGTACCTTGCTGCTACTCATGTTCGGTGTATCGGTGTATCCCCACGCCATCCAACGATTCTTCTCTGCGCGTTCTCTGAAAACGTTGCGCATATCGCTGGCAGGGATGGCGTTTATGCCTTTCATCACGACGTTGCTTGCCTTCGTTCTGGGGTTCATCGCCATCAGCAGGTTTGCGGATCTAACTGCCTTTGAGAGTGACCAGGTAACACTGCTCATGCTGTTGGCCATCGTCAACGAGAATGACTTCATTCGATGGCTGGTGATCATCGTCTTTGTCGCACTGGTCGCTGCAATTATGTCCACAACGGATTCGGCCCTGCTTTCGATCCAGAGCATGATCACCAAAGACATCTACAGCGTTTACATCAATCCGAACGCCAGTCAGCGAAACTTGCTGTGGACCGGAAAAGTTTTCGGTTGGCTCCTCATTGCGTTTCTAGTCGGCATGACCTGGGTTTCACAGCAGACGGAGAGTTCCATCTGGGCGCTCATCAAACTCAAGTTGGAATTCATGGTCCAGATATCCCCCGTTTTTATTCTGGGGCTGTTCTGGCGGCGCTTGTCCCGCGTGCCCATGCTATGCGGTCTCCTGACGGGAACCGGGATTACGCTGGTGCTGTGGGTCGGCGCAGCTCTCGGCTATTGGGACACGGCTGCACGGTCGCCTTGGGGTATCAGTGCCGGCGTTTGGGGACTTGCCGCCAACTACACCATCTGCTTTGTTGGCGGGCTACTGTGGCCGGATCAGTGCTCGAAAGCTCATTAGCTTTTGCATGCTTGAGTGTCTGGACGAGGCTCGGCATTGGAAACTGGACTTTTAGTTCCCGTGAAGATTTCCAACTCGGATGTTATCGACAACGTGCCACTCATAACCATTCCCAGTTGCCGCCGTGAACCCGAAGTAGCCTTCAAACACTGTATAGTCAGGAACAGCAAAGTTCGCGACTAACTGCTCGTCATCGTAGTAAACGGTGATTTCCCCCGCGTCGAAAATGATGCGCACGTGGTGCCACTCTTCATTTCGAAGCCCATCGGGAACAACGGCTGTCGTTAGATGATTGTAGACATTGTCCTTTATCAGGCCGATGTGATGTCCAGGCGGATCACCAGGATTTTCGAACGGATATGTATCAAACTCAATTCCGTATCCGTTTCCTCCGAAGGCCAAACCGGTACCGTCTCTAGATGGACTGTCAGGAGCACTTACGAACGAGAAGGTCATTCCGTCCGCACCACCTGCCAAGCCGCCGCCATCCCAGATCCTTAGGTCAAACTCGACCCAGAAATCGCGCATCTCAAAAGGAGTATTAAAGAACAGCCTGCCAGTTTGCAGTCTCGCCGGCTTTGTTAAAACAAAGTACTCATTGGTCGCGTCCCGGTAGGCGTTTCCTTCAATGTGGTATCTGCCTGGCTCAAACGCTCTAAAGTCCTCCGTCCAGAATGGCATCTCTTCAGGTTCTTCGTTAGTCTGACCAGTCATCGTGCATCCGATTGTCACTGACGAAATGATCAGCAACGCTGCTGCTCTCATTTGTGGCACTGTCATGCGTCTCACCATCTATAGTCCCAGTCGCTCGACCACCTTGTCTGCGCCCGGCCAGTTCTCCATCGTTAGATAGCACCGGTCACGGATGATCAAGCCATCCTTATCCAGCATGAGAAACGAAATGAATGGGGCCTCCTTGTCGATGCCATCCTCATTCCAGC
Source organism: Pseudomonadales bacterium (assembly GCA_030749725.1). GTDB lineage: Bacteria > Pseudomonadota > Gammaproteobacteria > Pseudomonadales > Azotimanducaceae > JASMJM01. The sequence goes on from JASMJM010000038.1 coordinate 4,172, forward strand.
AGGCCAGGCCCTCTGCCACCACCTGGTTTCCCTTGGCATAGGTCAGGGCCAGACGCAGTTGTCTATCCGGTGCTGCCTGCCTGGAAATCTCCTCGACTTCTTTTGATACGCCCAGATTGTAGGAACACTTCTGCAGCGGCCATTGTGTCCTGAACCGGTCCGGATGGAAAACCTGCCTGTCGAGCTCGGAGTTGCGGGCATCGATCCAGGCCTTTTCGACGATCGACAGATTTCGTTTTTCCAGATCGCTGACTTCGACCTTTGTTCGGCGGTCCTTCTGGTATTCGTAGAACCGGTTTATAGCGCCCGTAGTTTCCGGTCGGTACTGTGGTGCGTTTGCTAGCCCTTGTGTATACCTGCGTCCGGATGGCCAGTTGGACATCTCAATGTAACTTCGGTCCAGCAGGACGGTACCGTCCACATCGTAAATCAGCACCGCCACAAAAGCCGTCTCCTTGAGGACCCCATCCTCACTCCAGGTCACGATCAGCTCCACCAGAACCTGATTGCCGACCGGTATGAGTGAAGCGATCCGCATGGTGCGGTCCGGAAGGCTCACCACGGTCTGCCATGAGGCCTTGGGAGGCGAGTTGCGGGACTTTGCCACGAACGCCCAACCGGTACTTTCCATCCACGCATCGAAGTTGACCTGTACCCCTACGGCATCTGCCTTAACACGACTGTTATCCTCTGCAGGCGGTGCGAACATTCCGTCACCCAGTTGATGCACCTGCAGCGGCATCTGCAGCACGGAACCGCGATACAAAAACAGATACGCTACATTGCATACGAGGTATTGGTGGTACGCCTGCGTCCACACCGTTTCCGTGATGGCCTTATTGCGCGCTTCCAGGTCCGTCAGGTCACCGGGAATCACTCTGTCCCTGTAAATAAAGTGCAGGGGTACATTGTCAAAAACGAAGAAGTAGTCGAGTGCAAGGTTCCTGGTGATCTCCCGATGGAATGCGGCCCTCTCTTGATCTGTTAGCGTCAGCTCTGTCACGATTGCCTCCTGGTCATTCCGTAGTCTCTGACGCCAACCGGACCTCGCCGGTGCCGCCGTTCATCGTGATGATTGATCCATCCTCGATGAGCTTCATGGCGTTTGGCAGTGAGATCGCAGGTATGCCGTATTCCCGCGAGAGGCAGGAGAAGTGTCCGAGCATTCCCCCTGTCTGTGCGACCACGCCGCTGACGACACTGAATGCCGACGTCCAGCCCGGATCGGTCCCATGACAGATGAGGACATCACCTTTCTCCAGGCGGCCTATGTCCTTCTGGGTGGGGACGATGCGGGCCCGGGCGGTCACTAATCCAGGGCTGGTCCCGACGCCCCTCAGAACACCGTCCCCATCGGCTGCCGGATCGAGCGCCAAAGGTACATCGCCCTTGAGAAAAATCGGCGGGTCCTCTTCGTGGGTGAGGAAGCGGTCGAAGCCTCGCCTGCGGGCAGCGACTTTTGCCCTGGCTAGCGCTTGCGGTTCCTTCCCCTCAAGCAGTTCGCACAGCTCATGGATGGATAGGAAGTAGAAGTCACGTTCACCTTCCAACAGTCCGCGAGAAACCGTTCTGCGGCCGAGCTCGCTGAGGATCAGCTTTTTGCGGTAGGTCATGGCATCACCCATGGAGCGACCGTCGTCACGCGACATAAATATCTTCAGGCAGTAGCCCTGCAGAAACTTGAAGATCTCTACCTTTAGATCGCCCATTGGCTGCCTGGCGAGATTCTCGATCACTTCGGCAGTTGCAGTTTCGCGCCGTTGCACCAGCTTCTCCTCCCGGTCATCGGGAGATTCGACGTCTGCCGTAATCGAGAGCAGACGCAACGCTTCGTAGTCGAGATTCGGATCCTCGATACGACGCTCATAGTAGATGTCCCGGTCGGCGTGGCCGCGGTAGAAGTTCATCTCCATGAACGCCTCGTACTGGGAGAGGAAGTCGCGTCCTTCCTGGTGGTTCGCAAGTTCCTCGAAGAACGACACTCCCTTGAATTCCTTGATCAGGGAGAGAAGTTTCTCAGACCTTCTGATCGTATCCGACAGCTGCCAGAAATCGTAGTCGTCATGAAACTGCTGGGTTCGCTCAGCAATGCCGCTGATCACCTCTGTAAACGCGTTGGGATTGTCACCGTCATACCAATGCTGCATCACTGCTTCCAGCAGTGCCTGGATCACGGGGCCATAGAGGAAGAATGCCCCCCAGCCTCCGCCACCTCGACGTGGCGAAGCGCTTCGTTCCTGCGAACCGTCCTCCTCTCTCGAAGCAATGCGGTCCCTTTCTCTCACGGTAACGCCCCGGAACAGGTTATCAATGTGCTGCCTCAGCTCATCGTCGGTAAGTGCCTGCAGCTCCTCTTGACTGGGATGCATGACCTTGACCATGGCGCGCCTTTGTTCATAACCTTCCCCACCTTTGCGCATGATACGTTCATTTTTGATCTTGCCATCAATGGAGGTGACACCACCCATTTCCGGACTCTCTATCTCGATCCTTGCGAACATCTTCAGGCATCGCCAGAGATCGAAGGGCGCGTTCATGGCCTTGTCCAGCTGGGACGGGTGCAGGCGGCTGAGCATCGGTGCCCGTAGGCTCGGCGGAAGCGTGTACTCAGCCATCAGCTCGTCCACCCGCGTGTTGTAATACATGGTTCCGTGCCGGTACTTCATCCAGCGCATCTCAGCGAGGTCACCGATGCCGAAGGGCTGGTAGTTGCCTGCGGCGGCGGCGTTGACCCAGTAGCCGCGAATGGACCACATCAGTGGCGTGATCGCCCCGGTCCACCACTCGTCTGCCGCAGCTCGGGTCCAGATCGCGTCCTCTTCCACCGGTTTTGACGGCCACAGGTCGAGGTCCTCTTCCCAGGTGAAGTCCACACCAGTGACGGGGCGGGACTGCAGCAGGTAAAACGAACCATCCGCGAAGGCCCACTCGGTATCCTGAGGCAACCCTTCGTAATATGCAGTTACGCGCCGCCCAAGCTCGGCAAGCTCACCCGCCTGTTCATCCGACAGAGTGTGCTCTTCCTGTAGGGTGGCGGGCACGGGCTCCTGAAGCGTTCCGCTGCCTGCCTCCTGGTCGCGAACCACGCGCAGCTCCTTGCTACCAAGGGTGCGACCTTTTACCTGCAGCGTGTCCCGGGCAACGATGTACTCATCCGGTGTAACGGCGCCCGATACAATAGCCTCGCCCAATCCCCAGCTCGCGTTGATGACGATCTCATCGGCCCTGGCATTCATGGGGTTGCCGACGAACATCACGCCGGAAACCTGCGGTTCGACCATGGTCTGGACCACAACGGCGATGCCGATATCACCCTGGTCGAATCCCTTGTCGTGACGATACGCTGTAACGCGTGCGGTCCACATGGACGCCCAGCAGCGCCGCACTGCATCCAACAGCGCGTCGTCTCCCCTGATATCGAGGTACGTGTCGTATTGCCCGGCAAAGGATGCACCCTCCAGGTCCTCAGCCGTGCCCGAGGAACGAACGGCCACGTATGGCTCATCGCCGAGCTGCCGGTAGGCCCCGGCAATCTCTCTCGCCAGACCGTCGGGGAGATTGCAGGCGACGATTGCGTCCCGGATCTTGGCGGTATCCGCCTCCAGCTGATCTGGATCTGCGTAGTCGAGTGCCATCAGGATTTCCTCGATCTGCCCGGCAAGATTGTTGGCACGGATAAACTCAGCGTAGCCATCCGTGGCAACCACAAACCCGGACGGAACCGGGAACCCAGCCTTGACCAACCGTCCCAGACTGGCACCCTTGCCCCCGACCGCGGCAAGCTCGGTCGAGCCATCTTCGCCAAGGACAACGAGATCACTACCTTTCTGCTGACTGCTTAATGTTGGCTTTGCCATAGTTGCCTCCTGGCTCTCAGTACCTGTTGATGCAGGAATACTACGTTGACCAATCTGTTATGGCAATTGCGGGGGGTCTCTCGTACGCTTGCGTGGTGCGCTTCGTCTGAGTTACTGGCAAGCTTATTGCTTAAAAAAGAGAACCTGCTACACTTGAAGGTTGTCGGTTGGTTCCTACTGGAGGGTGGGAACCTGCCAGTAGTTGCCTTCTCTACAGCATTCGAGTGTTCTCCCCGGGCGGTAGCTGCTGTCCTCAATCGGGCGAGAACGAGCAGGAATCTCACAACGTGAACGGTACTCCCAATACTCCCAATACTCCCAGGCGCCAGCGCTCGTCCTACAAGGACCTTGGGCACCTCAAACGTCTGGGTATCTACTTCAGAAGATACGGGCCGGTACTCCTCTTCGCCATCGTTGGAGTTCTGTTGACGCGTATACTGGACGCGCGCGTGCCGCTGCTCATGAAGACTGCCATTGACAGTCTCGCAGACCCATTGATCGAGCCCGATATAGTTATGCCCGCCCTCTTGATCGTCGCCATCGTGGTGGCACGATTCGGCATCTTCATCTTCGCGCGGCGGATCATGCGTCGTGTCTCTATCTCTGTCGCCTACGATCTGCGTAAGCGGATCTTCAGCCACGTGCAATACCAGGGGCCCAACTTCTTCAACCACTTTAGTACCGGCGACCTCATGTCCCGCGCCATAAACGACATCAACATGGTGCGCATGATGGTGTCATTCGGATGGGTCAACATCATCACATTTCTGTTCACCATAGGCGTCGGCCTTTACTATATGATGGTGTTGTCACCGGAACTGGCCGCTTGGGTGGTGCTGCCGCTACCATTCGTCGCCATTGTCGGATTCGTCATGGCACGCAGGATGTTTCCCTACTATCGTGATCAGCAGGAAGCCATGGCGGAGGTAACCGCCTTTACCCAGGAGAATTTGAACGGCATCCGCACCATTCAGGCGATGGCGCAGGAAGACCAGGAGATCGCGCGCTTCAACGAGGTTAGCACCCATTACGCCCAGATGGTCTATCGTGCAACCCGGTACAACGCCTGGATCAGCCTTGTCATGCCGATCCTGACCACCGCCTCACCGGTCATCATCATCTTCTACGGCGGCACGCTGGTCCTCGCCGGTGACATCACCATCGGCACCTTCATGGCCTTCTTTTCCTACATGATGATGGTCGTCTGGCCGGTGCGAATGATCGGCATGTCGTTGACGATGTTTATCGCCGGCGCCGCCGGCACCCAGCGAATCTTCGAGGTGCTCGACTACGAGCACGAGATCAGTGATGTGCCGGCCGATCATCTCCCCGATACGATCGATGGTCGGATTGAGTACCGAGGGCTGTCTTTCAATCACCAGGGCGCCGCACGACCGACCATTGAGAACGTTAACATCGAGATTGTACCGGGCGAAACGATCGCTCTGCTTGGTCGCGTCGGTTCCGGCAAATCGACGCTGCTCAAGACCGTCGTCCGGTTGATCGACACGCCGCGCGGCAGCGTTTTCATCGACGGCCATGACGTCTGTGACTTCCCGATTCAAAAGCTGCGCGAGTTGATAACGATGGTGCCTCAGGAGCCGTTCCTGTTTTCCACTTCCCTGCGGGAGAATCTGACCTATGATGATCCCGAGCGCGAAGATGGGCAGCTATGGGACGCTGCCGAGGCAGCCGGTCTTGCCGGCACGGTTCGTGACTTCGGTGAAGGGCTGGATACCATCGTCGGCGAGCGTGGTCAGACCCTGTCCGGTGGCCAGAAGCAACGCGCCACCCTGGCACGCGGCATGGTGCGTAAAGCGCCGATCCTGCTGCTCGACGATTGTTTCTCGAGCGTGGATACCGAAACCGAAGAACGGATTCTCTCCGGACTGACCCGGATGCGCCACGGCAAGACGACCATGCTGATCTCGCATCGCGTCTCCACCGCTCGCCACGCCGATCGCATTTTCGTCATCGACAACGGCCACATCAGCGAATCCGGCACGCATGAGGAATTGATGACCTTGGGTGGCTACTACGCGGACTTGGCCGCTGTGCAGAGTGATCAGGATGAGGATCGGGCGCGTAAGGCGCGCTTGCTGCACGACCTGGAGGACGCAGGCGACGGCCCGGCGCTAAGAGCCGTTCAGGTGGGTGGTGACGTATGAGTGAAAGCAGCCCCGCACGCAACTATTCGGCGTTCGACGTCGAACTGACCCACCAGGCGATGAACTTGCAATTATTCATGCGCCTGTTGCAGTGGATGCGACCCTATCGCATCACCATGTTCTTCAGCGTCGCAATGGTGATCATCGCCTCAGCCACCGCGGTGTTGATGACGGTTCTCACCGGGCGGGTGATCATCGACGCCGTCCTGCTGCCCAGTCAGGAAAAAGCCGATGTGCCGGACTTCGGACTGACTGCCGCCACCGAGTGGCTACAAGGCGCGCTCGACACTGAGGCGTTAACTGCCGCCGGAATCATCTTCATTATGTTGGCGCTCGGCCAGGCACTGCTGACCTTTGGCCACCAACTGACGCTGGCCAGCTCCGCTCTGAAAACGCTGCGTGATCTGCGCCTCGATCTGTTTGCCAGCCTGGAGCGAAAGCCGGCGTCCTTCTTCGACCACGTGGCCGTTGGCCGAGTGATGACACGGGTCAGCAACGATGTGGAGGCCCTGTTCGCATTGCTGCAGGGTTTCGGCATGCTGGCGGGAGAGTTCGTACCGTTCTTTCTGGCCCTCTTTACGCTGCTTCTCAGCAGCGTCGAGTTGACCGGCATCGTGGCACTGGCACTACCCATTGCCACCATAGGCACCTATATTTTCCGTGCTCTGATGCGACGCATATTCCGCCTGATTCGTGACTCGGTGTCGTCGCTCAACCAGTACATGCAGGAAGACCTCTCCGGCATCGACGTCGTCCAGCTTTCCGGGCGGGAAGCCATGAACATCGATCAGTACAAAGAACTGAATCAGGATAACCGTCAACAGGAATTCCGCGCCATCAACTACGAGGTGGTCTACGAAACCTTCAACACCAGCCTTGCCAGTATCGCCGTCGCTGGAATCGTTTGGTACGGGGGTGGAAAAGTCGTGCAAGAGGAGATCACGTTGGGTACCCTGGTGGTGTTCACGCAGCTCGTCAACATGATGATCAACCCGATCGTGATGCTCGGCCAGCAGTTCAACATTTTGTTCCGTTCGATGGCCTCGGGAGAGCGGATCTTCCAGGCACTCGATTGGGACGAGCAACTGCACGAGCCTGAGCATCCGGCGGAGCTGCCGAAGCGACTGAAGGGTGAGGTCGAGTTCCGTAACGTTCATTTCGGTTACTATGGCGACGAACACGTGCTCAAAGACGTGTCGTTCAGGATTGCCCCCGGCGAGAAGCTGGCAATCGTTGGGCCAACCGGATCGGGCAAGAGCACCATCATTCGGCTGTTGGTTCGCTTCTACGACTTCGACGACGACATGATCTTCCTCGATGGTATCGACGTCAACCAGATCAGGAGTCACGACATTAGAAAGCGGGTTGGCGTGGTCCTGCAGGACTTTCACATCTTCTCCGGAACGGTGCGCGACAACATCACCCTGAACGATCCCGCCATCAGCAATGAACGAGCGGAATGGGCTGCTCGCGTCGTCAATGCCGATAAGTTCATCCGTGAATTGTCAGACGGTTACGATACCGATCTCGGCGAACGTGGCCGTTCCTTGTCTCATGGTCAACGGCAGCTATTGGCGTTTGCCCGCGTGCTGGCGGCCGACCCTGAGATCCTGGTGCTCGACGAGGCTACCGCCAGTATCGATACGGCCACGGAACTGGTCATCCAGGATGCGCTGCACAAGCTGACAGAGGGGCGTAGTTCAATCATTATCGCGCACCGGTTGCAGACCATCCGTGAATGCGATCGCGTACTGGTGCTACACCACGGGGTGGTGAGGGAGATCGGCACGCACGACGAGCTGATCGCGAAGCGGGGTATCTACTACACGTTGCATGAACTGCAGTTTCAAGACGGTGCTGTCGCTGCTGAACTCATGGGCGAGACTGGCGAGGACGAAAAGTCACAAAAACCAGGCTCTTCCTGGGACCGAACCAACGACGACGATGAACCGGCTACCGGCCGGTTGGGTGGTTTTGACCAGTCGATGGATGATCCTACAGGTGGGAGTTAGGCCAGCCTTTAGCGGGCGTCACCACTCAAATGAGCTGTGAGTGCCTCTACGAAAGCCGTTCGATGCATATAATATGCACGGGACCCGGCAGTGTCCCAAGCGCTGTGGGTGGCGATGACCAGTTTCTGATCTGCATTGACGTGGATGAGTTGGCCGAATACTCCCACTGCTGCAAAGTTGTCTTGACCTAACCACCAGAGATAACCATATCCCGCATAAGCCTTGGATGGAGCTGTAGATTCTTGCATCCACCCTTCGGGTAAGATGCGGGTACCGTCGGGCAGCACACCTTCCCGCATGGCGAAGAGACCGATCCGGCCATAGTCTCTCAAGGTAGCATTGATGCAACAGCCACCCAACTCGCCCCCGCCTGCGCCGTGCAGAACCCATGTGGCATCTGATTCCATTCCAAAAGGAACCCAGATCTTATCCGTCAGGTAAGTGGCGAGATTGTTACCGATGGCGGAGCGCACGATCGCGCCCACCAGATGCGTTTCCGCGGTGTTGTAGTTGAATTTCTCACCCGGCGCAGCCACCCGCGGTTTCGAACCCAGGACCTTGAAGAGATTCAGTATCTGGCCTGGCATGGTATTCACGTCGGACTGTCGATCAGCATAATCTTCGTTCCATTCGGTGCCCGATGCCATGCGTAAGACATCCCGAATGGTAGCGTCAGCATAGGGCGATCCCTTCAGAAGGGGGATATAGTCCGTGACCTTGTCGTCCACGCTCTTGATATATCCGTCCTCGATGGCCGCACCGGCAAGCATCGACACCACGGACTTTGCCACGGAGAAAGAGATCCAACGACTCGTTTCCGTATTGCCAAGCTCGTAACGTTCCGTAACGATGCGATCATTCTTGATGACCAGTAAGCCTGCCACCCTGTTGTGTGTCATAAAGTCATCGGTACTGTATCTCTTACCTTCAACTTCATAGCTGACGCCGGATAGATCCTCCAATTCGACTGCAAGTGGATAGACTTTGTTGCCTCGCTCGATCTTCCTGGTTGGATAGAACTTATCGATGTTCCGAAAGCCTGCCAGCCGTTCTCTCGGTTTCCAAAACATGAGATTATTTATTGGACCGAAATTATCCATGTCCCTCGCCGGGTCTACCGACGCATCGGCGGCAACAGCGTGGCTGGCACTCAGATAGCAGGTGGACAATAGAGCTGCCAGCAAAGATCGTTGTAGGAACAACATTGGTTCTGAATTCTTCAGCATCTTGATCACTCCTCTAAAGCTGGAATCCTTGACCGAACGGCGCCGCTCCGCCGTCAGATCTTCGTGCCCATGCGCCAGAACCCGCCGCGCAGCAAGAGTAACGGATCGAGTTTGACGTTGTCCGGTTGACCTTCCGCATCGAGGGCATCTTCGTCGATATGTTCCACCAGGACTTCACCGATAAACAGGTCGTGATCGCCCACCGGGTGGAATCCAACCACCTTGCACTCCAGGTTCATGGGGCACTCGGCAATGATCGGCGGCGCCACATGCTTGGCCGGCAGCGCCGTCAAATCGTACTTTTCGAACTTGTCGATGCCATCGCGGCCGCTACAGGAACCACAGCCAAGCACTTTCTTGAGCATCGCCGCGGTAGGCAGGTTGACCGTGAATTCACCGCGTTCTTTGATGAGACCGTGTGTGTAAGTGGCTTCTCGAATGGAGATGCCAATCCACACCGGGTCCCCGATGCTCAGATTGAAGATCTCGGCGACGGACATAATGTTCGGTTTGCCTTCGCTGTCTATGGACGCCACCAGCCCGGCAGGGGTCGGGTATATCGGTCGAGCCGGGTGTCGTTCTACTTTGTTGGTCATACTGCTTTACTCCATGTCGGCCGCGGCGATCAAGGTCGCGGCTGGATTAGAACGCACCTGGTTTAGCACTTCCTCACCAGTCTTGCGTTCTCTGCTATTTCATCGTTGAAGCGGGGATAGATGCGCATTCCCCACCTGGGGTTGTGCGCTTGAGTCTACACAGAATGGAACGGCAAAGCCATTGGCCCATATGGCTGGCGGATCAGTTGTCAAATAGCCCCTTAAGCAGTTTCTTGGCCTTGTCCTTGAGCTTATCCGGGATCTTCTCTTCGATTCTCTTTTCAATCTCTTCTCGTCCCTGGCGTTGGATTTCCCGCTTGACCAGGTCGCCTACAACGGTCTGGATTGCCTTGCGATCCGGCAGGCAGAGCGTCACTGGTGAAGCATCCATGGCCCCTTCGCAGTGTAGGGGCCAACGTACGTCGGTGATCAATGGGCTCACTTGGTATTGGCCATCCACGGATTCTTCAAGCACGATGTTTAGGTCATACAGCAGTGTGTTTTGCCAGTAGTCAACGCCGCCCTCACCCTCGATCGTCATATTCTCCACTTTCAAGTTTAACTCCTGATTGGCTTCAATGCCGTCGTGGAGAGCGTGCTTTCCCTTTAGCTGTTCAAAGGGCAGCTTGTCGGGCCATTCGCTGATACCGGAGAATTTGCCTCTCAGGCTGTCGATGACGGTTGCCACCTTTTTGATGGGCGTGATATCCAGGGCGCCGTCGTCGATGGTAAATCGATTGGTACCATCCAGGCTGTCCAGTAATTCGCTTAACATCTTGCCCTTGAATCGGGTAGTGGAGTTCAAGTTCAACGTGCCCGTGATCCACTCGAATTCAGTCAGCTTGGTAATATTCATGCCGTCAATGTCAAAACTGGTCTTGCCGCCGGGTTTGTCAGTGCGGACCTCGAGGTCCAGCTTCAGTTCGCCGTCGTAACCAAGGGTTGTCAGATTGACGGCCAACCGATGTCCGCCGTTGGCAACCTTCGTCTTTAGATCGCTGAAGCTATAGGTGTCGTAGATCACATTGTGCAGTGTAAACACACCGCTAAAGTCATATTCATCCAGTAGGTCAATGGGCAGTACCTCACTGTCTTCACTGACTTGAGCGGATGGTTCCGGTGTGCTGGTGCCGGCGGGAGTCGAGGCAGGACCGCTTGGAGTCTCGGCCGCTGCCAGATCATCGGGCGGCAGGTAGTCGCTGGCAACGATGCGGTCCATCTCCAGATCAAATTGAACCTTGATCTTGTCACCCAGATGTATGTCTATTCGCCCCTTTAGCTCACTGTTATCGATCGTTGCTTCGATGCTGCCGAGGGTGATATCCGGCATGGTGCCGCTGATGTTGGTGCTGAACGCGATGTTAGTGGCGGCGTTCGGATTGGCAGTCTCAATGGCGCTCTGGTCGAGTTTGAGCATCAGGGCTTTAGCGTCGAAGGGTGACACTTGCAGCCTGCCGGATAACTGGGGCGCATCCATCAGGTCCACAATATCCAGATTTAGCGTACCCTCCAACTCAGCCGCTCGGAAACTGCTGTCTTTCAATGAAGCGCTGGCCGCGTTCAAGTCAGCGGCACCGTTGATTGTCAGGGACAGATCAAGTGGGGCCATATCCGGCATGAGTAACGTGTTGTCCAGGCGCAGTTGGCTGAAGGTATACTGAATAAAATCACTGTCGAAAGTAATGTCACCGGCACCGCTGCTGGTGCCGCCTATGTCGGCCATCTTGTCTTCGAAACCAATTTCAAACTGAATTGCCGTTGGCTGACCGTAACTGACGCTGCCGGTCGTGAATGAATGCAGATCCAACGTATAGTGGCTGTTAGCTGCGAGGTCTTCGTAGTTGATCACAGAGTTTGTGATCTCTATTGACGCGATGTCCAGATCCATCGCCGTGTCTGAACCGGTGTTGGCGTCTGCTGACGCCGGATCTTCGCCAACGGTTGGGGTAGGGCGGGTCGCGTTGCCACTGACTTCCCAATTAGCATTCCCCTCGGCGTCGATCAGGGCGTTGAGTTCCAGGCCATCGATGGAGAACCCATCGATGGCCAGTGTGCTGCCGCCCGTTAACACGCTCAGCAACTTCAGATCCACGGAAGCTGCATTGAGTTTGGCGAGCGGCTTACTCGCCCCGGACGGGCGTATTTCAACATCGGTGATCTCGATGGCGATCGGTGGCCAGTATCGCCAGTTCAGATCGCCGTTGATGCTCAGCTCGAAGCCCGTTTGTTCTTGCACGGTGACGGCCAGTTGCTGGCGATAATACTCGGGCTCATCCAGCAGAAGCAGCAGTCCGAGCATGAAAACGATGGGGACAAGGAGAATGACTGCAAGGACAATCAAGACGCGTGACATTGGAGTCTCCCTTTAGCGCGCGAGAGCAAAGTGGTGGTGGGTACGTGACAAGCAGGTTATCCTCTAAGCACACATTCAAATTGCGAGAGAGACATCATGACGCTGCAGATCAGCAAAGATTCCATTGACCTCGGAATCATAACCAACGACGTTGAACCCCTGCTCAAGTTCTATCGGGATACCCTCGGGCTTGAGCCGGACGGCGAGTGGCAAATGCCTGGTGGCGGCCATATGACGCGCCTCAAATGTGGCACCACAGTGATCAAACTCGTGGTCAATGCGCAGCAACCGCCGGCCAAGTCCGCACCGGGTGGTATTGGTGGCTCAACGGGCTACCGCTACTTCACCATCAGTATTAGCAATATCGCGGACGTCACCAGGGCCTGTCAAGACGCCGTTCACAAAATCGCTGTGCCAGTCACCGAAATACGACCTGGTACGAGCATTTCCATAATAGCAGACCCGGATGGAAACTGGATGGAGTTACTGCAGACTGCTTGAGTCCGGCCTTAGCGTGCAGCCATGGGGACCGTGCCAATCACGGTGTAGGCTCACCAAAACGGTTGGAGATCGTGCGGCTCACGTCAGAGCTATTCGCCATAGATGTCGACCTCATGGTAACGCACCCAGGAACCATCGTAATCGGGGCTTCGGTCGAACTTCTGTGCAGTCGCCCACTCCGCCTTGATGCTGCGGTCGAAATCTGACGGTAACTCACCGGAAGTTCGCTTTCCCAACTCGTCGTGTAGTGTCGCCATGACACTTCCCAGTCCGGCTGGCATAGGTCCCTTCCCTGATGGTGATGTTTGGCTGACAGGGCCTTTGTTAGTCTTCTCGTCGATCCGAAACGCTGCCGCACCGTACACTCCCTGCTCGGCGTTCTCTTCTTCCGTCATCGCGGCCCTAACGGTTCGCCCAACCGGCACCACCGGTGTATACAACCCTTTGGTAAGGAAATCGGCCGGTTCGAGATTCTTCGGCAACGGGCCTGCTCCGACCGTGATCTGTCCGTAGCTGCAATGTACCCAAAAGCCGCCGTGCGCTCCATCCGGGAAAGCGTAGCGCGGCGTGTCGGTGAACTCCTCCGAGAATGTGAATACGACGTCGTTGATCCCATCGGCGTACTCCGGCAATTCGGCCCGCGTCGACACGATGTGACGGGCAGTGCTCACCCATTCGGGTGTCATGAAAACGAATCGCGGCATGGTGCGAACGGCCATGGTGTCGTGCAGGGATCTGAATATCGCACCCAGCACTTTGTTGTCCGGCATACTGCCATCGATCTCCCAACGGGACAGCTTCCTGAGTCGCGCGTTGGCAGCGGCGACAACCTTGGGGTCGTTGCCGTGATACTGTATCCGGCCCAGGTTGCTCATGATGGCGTGGTCGCCCTGTATCTTTAGGTCGCAGTCCTTGGTTTCTCCTGTATGCGCCGTTACCTTGGCGCCATTGAAGTTGACATGCCATGCCAGCTTTGCACCAACGTGCAGATAGGCTGGTGGGTTGTGGCCGACTTCGCATAGCGTGAATCTGCCGAGATCCTTCAGGCCATCCGCGTGCTTGGTTGCCGCCGCGTTCAACGCTTGCTGCGCCGCTTCGACCCACTCGGGCGAAGCGAAGGTTAGATCGCCAATCCCATCAGCCATCGCTGCCAACACCACCGATGCTTTCGTGTCCGAGGGTGCCGCTGCCGAGACGGCAATGGTGGACAGAGCGTTCAGACTCATGATGACAAGCACAGCGACGATACGATGCATGGCAGTTTCCTTCAAGGACCGGTCAGTTGCGGCACTATGCACCAGTGGGCAAGGCATTTCAACTGAAGGCTCCTGCCGGTAGATTCGCTTATGTGGACCAGCCTACTACGCTTGCAGTATGACGGCTTGCGTAATAGCATATGGAGATGATTCGGTCATTCAAGTGCAAGGACACTCAGATATTGTTTGATGACCGTGACGTCAGGCGTTTTAGAGCCATTGAAAGGATTGCCAGACGAAAGCTACTGTATTTGCATCGGGCGATCAGACTGGATGATCTGAAGGTACCGCCAGGGAATCGTCTGGAATCTTTGCGAGGAAACAGGAAAGGTCGATACAGCATTCGCGTCAATGTCCACTGGCGCATTTGCTTTCGCTGGAACAGGGGCAATGCGTACGAAGTGGAAATTGTCGATTATCATTGAGGTAGTGCCATGGCTACGAAATTAGAACCGATCCATCCCGGAGAAATTCTTCGTGAAGACTTTATGGTGCCTCTTGGGATCAGCATTAACCGGCTGGCTCGTGAGATCGCGGTGCCACCCGGCCGCATCAGTGAAATTGTCAATGGCCGACGTGGTATATCGGCAGACACCTCTCTCAGACTAGCGCGATTCTTTAGCGTATCGGCGGAACTCTGGATCGGACTACAGGCGGAATACGACCTGCGCGTAGCCAGACAACAGTCGGCTGACGAAATTGACAAGCGTATCCAACCTTTTGCGGCTTAGAGCGGGATTTACCGATATGAGAATAGAAGTCGATGGGGCCATGCTTAACGTGGCGGTGGATGGTGCCGAGGATGCTCCGGTCGTGCTCACCTGGAACGGGGCCATGTGTACGCTGCGGATGTGGGACGCAGTTGTGCCCAAACTGAACGACCAGTTTCGCATGATTCGCATTGATACACGCGGAGTGGGTCAAAGTACAGTCACCACCGATGCCGAGAGCCAGTATACCTTTGAGCAATACGCTGAGGATGCGAACCGGGTTCTCGATCAGTTTGGCGTCGAGCGTTGCCATATCTGGTCCATGGCCTGGGGTTCTCGGGCTGCCTTGGCTTATTGCTCACTCTATCCCCAACGGGTCATTTCCGCCGCACTGTTCGATGCCAATACCGGCCCGGCGGATGTTGCAGCCCAGCGCGAAGGTGGCAAGAAGGCAATGGAACTGCAGTTGGCAGCGGGCATAGAGCGGTTTCCCAGACCCGATGGCTGGAATACGCACGACAACCCGCAGGCTGCACAGCGCGCCATGACAGCCGCCGGCAGAATCGATCTACCGGGTGCGGTGCCGCGTCTAACCATGCCCGTATTGGTGGCAACAGGTGATCATGACCCTAATCTGCCACCGAGTCGCGAATTGGTCGCCAAGGCACCAAATGCCAGTCTGGTTGTGATGGAGAACGTCGGTCACGGTTCAGTACTGCAACGGCCTGACCTAACGACAGAGATCTTTCTGGAGTTCCAGGCATCACTGGCCTAGCAACTGCATTACTGCAAAGAATGCGCTTTGATGCGCCCGTACAGGCATGTAACCGCTATATGCTTTCAGGCGGTTGCGTATCTTGACTGGAAAGTAAGCCCAGCACGAGTGTTGTCACAACCAAGATCAGGCTAATAACTAACCAGACCCCTCCCCACAGCCAGGCAGCTCCACCATATTCTTCGGCAAGCATGAAGGCATCCGAGCGCAGCCCTGACCGGGCGATGGTATCGCTATAGATATCGTAGGGAACATAGATCAGATTTGTCATGCCAATCACTCTGAGAATCAGATCATTGATCTCCGTATTGAGCTTCCATCCGGATACGATAAGACTGATTCCAACGATACCGGCAAAGGCCAACGGGAATAGTTCCCTGATGAAGGAACCCGCAATTGCCAGGACTACTACACCGAGGATGATCATCATTGCTTTATCCAGCTCAGTTCGTACAGCGACCAGATAGATAATCATGCCCCATACCAGGGAACCCAGGTAACCCGCAGTCAGGGTCAAGAAGCGATTACCGCCCGCGGAAATAACGTGTCCGCCCTGCATCTGATCGATGACTAACGCTTCTACTGAGCCACCAGTGGAGATGGTCATCAAGGCGTGCGATGATTCGTGGAAAAAAACTACCAGCAGTTTGAGGGGATATAGAACGGGATAATGCCACAGCAGGAAGATAGCTGTTACCAAGGCAGTAAGTATGAGAATCTGTTTCATAGATCATCCTGATGAGCGCGCTCACCACACTTGAGCGCGTAGCCATTGTCCATTGGACATGCTAACGATGTAACAAGTCTCAATGAATAACTCCCTTTAGCCGTGGATCCAGAACGTCACGAACGGCATCGCCAACGAAGTTGAAGGCAAGCACCAGTACGAAGATGGCAAGCCCCGGAACCACAGACAACAACGGCTGCTGGTCCAGCATCGGGAATGCTTGCTGCAGCATGTTTCCCCAGGTGGGCGTTGGTGGCTGAATGCCGACACCGATGAAACCGAGCGCAGCTTCGGTGAGGACGGCATACCCCATGCTTAGAGTGCTCTGTACGATCACCGGAGCCACACTGTTGGGAAGGATGTGCTTGATGATGATGCGTGGGTGGCTCATGCCGCCGGCCTCTGCGGCCGCGACATAATCGAGTTCGCGGATCATCAATCCCTGACTGCGTATCACCCGTGCCATCCAAGGCACGTTAGCCAGTCCGATCGCCACGATTACGGTCGTTAGGGAACCCCCGATTGCCGCTGCGAGCCCGACTGCGATGAGAAGGCTGGGAAATACCGCCAGGGAATCCATTAGGCGCATGATTGCGTCGTCAACGAATCCCCGGAAGTAGACTGACACTAACCCTAAGGGGACACCGATCAGCACTCCGAGCCCCACCGCACCAAGGCTGACCATAAGTGCTACTTGCGCCCCTTTGATCAAGCGTGCCAGTGTGTCGCGACCCATCTGATCCGAGCCGAGCCAATGTTCGGCCGAGATTCCGCTCAAGAGGTTGTCGAAGTCCATCTCCTCCGGATCGATCGGCACGATCCAGGGCGCTGACAACGCAGCGAACACCGTCAAGGTAATAACCACAACACCAAAGACCGCTGGTGGAATCCGAAACAGCTTGCGTAGCACCTCAACGACAGGATGCGATCCCAAGGGTGTTGGCTGCGGGGTGGTGACTTCGATGACAGAGCTACTCATCGTATTTGATCCTCGGATCGAGCCACGCGTAGACGATGTCGGTGATGAGGTTGGCAAACAGCACTGCCAGTGCCATGAGCAGTACGGCCCCCTGTACCGCCATGAAGTCACGAGCGAAGATTGCTTGCACCATGAAGTTACCCATGCCGGGAATCCCAAACAGTGTTTCGATGACCACCGCCCCTGCAAAGATCCGTCCGGTTTGCAGACCGAAGACAGTGACAACTGGTAACAGCGCGTTGCGCAGAGCATGTACCCAGATCACCGTTCCTTCGCGCATGCCCTTGGCGCGCGCAGTGCGCACGTAGTCCTGTGCCAGCACCTCCAGCATCGCTGAGCGGCTCTGTCGCATGATCAACGCCCAGCTTGTGATCCCCAAGGCGAATGCGGGCAGGATCATGTGACGCAGACCTTGGGCAGGATCTTCAAAGATGTCCACATAGCCTTGCGTCGGCAGCCAGCCCAGCCTCACGCCAAACAGCAAGATGGCCATGATACCGAGCCAGAAATTTGGGATTGCCACGCCGCCGATCGACAACACAGTGGCCACGTAATCCACGGCCGTGCCGCGGTAAACAGCGGAGGCGATCCCGGCCGGTACCCCGATTGCAGCGGATAAGATCCAGGCGATGATGCCGAACTGCAGCGTTACCCTGGCTCGCGTGGCAAGCTCTTCCGCTATGGGCCGCTGGTTCTGCGTGGAACGTCCCAGATCGCCCTGCAGTGCATTACCAAGCCAAATCCCGTACTGCACCAGCACCGGTTCGTCCAGATGATGCTCTTTGCGAATGATGGCGAGTTGCTCTTCGTCGAGTGATTCGCCGGGACCGATCAAAGCGCGCGCTGGATCGCCGGGAATAGCTAACATGAGGGCATAGACCATGAACGTGATGATTGCGAGCACGGGCAGTATTTGCAGCAAGCGACGTGCTATGTACGGCCACATGGCGCGCTTGCTCTCGTTAAGTCGATCAGGTTATTCATCGATCCAGATTTCCCGCAGGGTCATCTTGCCGTCCCATCCCATCAAACGATCGAGATTGCCGACCCTTTTCGGCGCTGTTGCGTAGCTCACACCGTATAGGAGCGGCACGTACCAAGCTTCCCCAAGCACGATCTCGTCCAGTTTCTTGTAGACGCGCTTGCGTTCGTTGACGTCGTAATAGGTTGCGCCTTCCTCCACCAACGCGTCGACGTCGGCACGGGGTAGATTACCCGCGTTGTAGTATCCATCACTCTTGTACGCCAACGATGCAACCCAGTCTGGTTCCGGATAACGACTCCAACCGGTTAGATAAAGCGGGTACTCACGACCGTGGAAGAATTTTTCGGTGGCCGGTCCAGTGCTGAGTACTTCGATGTTCATGGTGATTCCCACCTTCTTCAGCATCACCCGGATGATCTCCGCCGTCGGTATGAGTACCGGGCTGTTGCTGGTAACGGCGGTAAACTCGAAGCCATCCTGTTTACCTGCCCTTGCCAGGTAATCGCGCGCCTTGTCGAGGTCATAGAACGGTCGCGGCACATCGGGATCATGGGCCCAGGCGCCCACCGGCCACATGCCGGCATCGGCAACGATGACCTTGTCGAAGAAGATGGCTCTGTTGATCACCTCCGGATTGACGGCATGCGCCACGGCAAGGCGCAGGTTGGCATCGTTCAAAGGCGGCTTTGCTACGTTGAAAGCGAGCAGCAGCGCGATACTGCCGCCGGGCATGGTTTCGATTCGAAAACGATCGTCACGTTGGAATGCTGCAACGTCTTTGTAGGGAAGATACGCCACGTCGATCTCACCGGTGCGAAGCGCTGAGGCGAGGACTGTCTGGTCGCGAATCACCCGAATCGTTACCTCATCCAGGTACGGCAGACGACGACCCTCTGCATCGGTTCCCCAGTAGTGTTCGTTGCGCACCAGATGCACTAAGGTGCCTGTGATGACTTTGTTGACCTTGAAGGGTCCCGTGCCCGCCGGTCGCCATCCATAGTCTGCGCCGAGTGCGGCGACTTCGGCAGGCGAGTTCATCACGCCGCCACGATCCGCCAACATGTTGAGTCCCGCGCCCCAGGCGCGTTTCAAGTTGAAGCGTACCGTATGTTCATCGATGACGTCGATTGATTGGATGACCGTCATCGACGCCCGCGGAGTCGCCTTGGTTTTGGGATCCAAAATTCGTTCGACATTGAATTTTACGGCGTCGGCATTGAATCGCGTGCCGTCGTGAAACGTCACCCCCTCGCGCAAATGAAAGGTGATCGCATCGGGATCTGAAGAGATCTCCCAAGACGTGGCCAATGAAGTCGATGATCGTGGCGACAGCTTCCGATCGGCGTCTACCAGTTGGTCATAAATCTGCCGCCAGTAATACGCGTCGCCACCCGAGCGTCCAAGCGCCGCATCCAACGATGTCGGCTCAAGGCCATAGCCGACACGCAGGTGCCCGCCATAACGTGGACCGTCTGCTCGGGCCTGCGCATCCACAGCGACGCCGAGAGAATTACCACGGTCTGTCTCGGAACAGCCGCTGAGAATGCAACACCCGAAGACGCAGGCAAGTGACCATCGCGTCATGTTAAGTGCCCCTTTGTTTGACGGTCAACGTAAATGGCATGCGACGCGGTGGCCAATCCGGTGACCTTCGGCCACTTCCTTCAGTGGAGGATCTTCTACTCTGCAGCGTTCGGTCGCATACGGACATCGGGTATGGAAGTGGCACCCGCTTGGCCGCGAGATCGGGCTTGGAACATCTCCCTTCAATAATCGCTTCTTTCTTTCCCGGGCTGGATCGGGAGCCGGGACGGCCGCCAAAAGGCTTTCTGTGTACGGGTGTTGCGGGCTCGCGAAGAGTTCCCGTTTGTCGGCAACTTCGACGATGCGCCCGAGATACATGACGGCAACCTGATCACTGATGTGCTCGACTACGGCCAAGTCGTGCGCGATAAAAAGGTAGGACAGCGAGTACTCCTGCTGCAGATCCATCAACAGGTTGATGACTTGTGCCTGAATGGAAACGTCGAGTGCCGACACGGGCTCGTCGCATATAATGAGTTCCGGGTTGAGTGACAATGCGCGCGCGATACCGAGGCGCTGGCGCTGACCACCGGAAAACTCGTGCGGGTAGTTGCGCAGTTGGTCACTCCTCAGGCCAACATGTTCGAACAGCTCTGCTACGCGCTGCTTGCGCTCACTGCCGGTAATGACGCCGTGCACGTCCAGGAGTTCGCCGACGATTTCCCCAGCCGACATTCTGGGATCCAGCGATGAGAAGGGATCCTGAAAGATGATCTGCATGCGTCGACGATGTGCACGTAAAGCGCGATTGCCAAGCGTGGTGATGTCGTTACCGACCAGCCGGATCGACCCTGCCGTAGGCTTGAGCAGGCGCAGCACGGTTCGGCCCACCGTTGACTTCCCGCATCCGCTTTCGCCGACGAGCCCGAGGGTCTCCCCTTCGTTAATCGAAAACGTGACGCCGTCCACCGCATGTACGTTATCTGCAACTCGACCGAGTACGCCCTTGCGCACCGGGAAGTGTTTCTTCAGGTCAGTGACTTCGAGGACGGGAGTCTTAACGCTAGTCACTCAACTTGCCTCCGCACTTGCAGCGTGCCAGCAAGCCACCCAATGATCCGATCCGTCTGTTTCATTGAAAGGTGGTACCTCGGCGCGACAATGATCGTCCGCCTTGTAACATCGTGGTGCAAATTCGCATCCACTCGGCATCGCTGCCAACGACGGAACGACACCCGGGATCTCGGCAAGTCGCTGAGTGCGCCCAACGGATGGATCTGCGCCAACCGATGCATCGAGGCGCGGTACGGACGCCAGCAAGCCTTTTGTATAGGGATGCAATGGCACCTGGAAAATCCGGTTCACCTGAGCTTCTTCCACTTTACGTCCTGCGTACATGACGATCACGCGATGTGCCGTTTCGGCGATGACGCCGAGGTCGTGCGTAATAAGGATGACGGCTGTATTCAAACGGGATTGCAGATCCACAATCAGGTCGAGCACTTGCGCCTGTATGGTAACGTCGAGAGCCGTAGTCGGCTCGTCTGCAATCAGTACTTTCGGATTGCATGCAAGCGCCATGGCAATCATGGCGCGTTGGCGCATGCCGCCGGAGAGCTGGTGGGGATACTCGCGCGCACGCCTGGTCGACTCCGGTATATGTACCAAGTCCAGCATCTCGATGGCACGGGCGCGCGCCGCCCTCCGCGTTAGCCCTTCGTGACGGCGCAACGTCTCACCGATCTGGTAGCCGATGGTCAGCACCGGATTAAGGGATGTCATCGGCTCCTGAAAGATCATGGCGATGTCATTACCCCGAACATCGACCAATTCACGCTGGGGAATTTGCAGTAGGTCGCGATCTTCGAGGTATGCTTGCCCCTGAACGATTCGCCCTGGTGGACTTGGCACCAGCCGCAGGATCGACAGTGCCGTGATGCTCTTGCCGCAGCCGGACTCACCGACGATGCCCAGGGTTTGCCCCTGACGTACGGTGAAAGACACACCGTTGACCGCTCGTCCTGCACCCTCCGGGGTCTGAAACTCCGTCACCAGGTTTCTGACATCGAGGACAACTTCGCCTTTATCGGCGCCGACGGTTGTGGCGGTATTGTTCAAATTCGAGCCTTAAGAAGTGTCGGGTGACCCCGCGTTCTGTTTACCCGTCGGCACATCCAGTCGGCCGAAGCATGCTGCACAGATCAGGGCAGATCAAGAATAAACCACCTTTACTCGCAATCTCAATGCATCCTTGCATGAGGGCGGCAAAAGCGACTGATCGCTCCTATTCCTGCGATGGGTATGTCTTATAGGACGGGATATCGGTCTGGAGGGAGTGCCATGCTGCCTTGGACCCTGCCCATATCTGTGCAGCGGGCCTCTTACCCGCATCGCCGTCGAGTGTTCCAACAGCAAGTAAGAAACCGAAGTGGTGGTTTGAACTGTAGTCGGCCTAAATATATCGTATTAAATCAGATAGTTACATATCAGATTCACATTGCCACTTATTATGCGGTAAGGCCCCTCGAAACCGGCTATGATGTGTCAGTTGTTAGGGTCAGCCAACCAAGATTGGAGGTCTACCATGATTCGTTTTGCCCTGATTCCTCTGTTGTTTCTATCTACTGGTGTGGCACAGGCTGCAGACATACCTGACCTCACCGGAAACTATGACGCCGGCACGCTCACACCTTTGAATCGATCGCCTGCGTTCGGCGATAAGCAATTCATGACCCGTGAGGAAGGAAAAGCGATTGAGACCAATTCGCAGGCACTGTTTGCAGGCAGTTTGAAGACGAGTGATCCCAACAGAACGGCGCCAGTCAAAGGCGGGGATGGCAACAACGCATATGGCGCCGGGAGTGTCGGTGGATACAACGCGTTCTGGGTAGATCCTGGTAGTGATGCATTCGAAATCGACGGCAAGTTCCGGACTTCAATCGTTTACGACCCACCCAATGGTCGTCAGCCGTCGATGACGATGAAGGGCATGATGAAGATGGCCAAGAATTTTGCTTCCTTCGCATACAACAATGACGGTACTGCCTCATGGCTTAAGAAAAAGGGAACAGGACCATTTGATGGCCCCGAAACCCTGTCGCTTGCCGAACGATGCCTGCTTGGCTTCAGTGCAGGTCCGCCAATGTTGCCGGGTCTTTACAACAACTTTAAGAAAATTGTACAGACCGAGCATCACGTCGTGATCCTTTTGGAAATGGTTCATGACGCGCGCATTATTCGTCTCGATTCTGAGCACGCACCGCAAACCTATCGCAAGTGGTTGGGTGATTCCATCGGCCGGTGGGAAGGGGATACACTCGTTGTCGATACCACCAACTTCCGTGAAGATACCGGCCTGTATGGTGGTGACGAGAACCTGCATCTAACCGAACGCTTTTCCCTCCTGGAGGACGGCAATCTCCTTTACAAGTTCACAGTGGAAGATCCGACAATATGGACTGCGTCCTGGAGCGGTGAGTATGTTTGGAAGAAGAGTCCGGAACGCGTTTACGAGTACGCCTGCCATGAAGGCAACTACGCCATGGGCAACATTCTGCGTGGTGCCAGAATACTCGAGAAGGAGTTCACGGATCAGGCGGGCGGCAGCGAGTAGGGTGAACCGCTGAAGGCCTTCCCCGTGACTTGGGAAGAGACGCTAGTTACTTTCTTGTCAGTTCAGCCATACCCTTTCTCACGCGTTCAGCCTTGCTGTCATCCCACCACCAGGTATCGAGCCAGGCGGCCCGTTGCAGCCCATGTGGATAATCGGGTATACCGAACTTATCCCAGTAGACCAACCGATAGCCGGGTGACCCAAGTCCCGGTATGTAGTAAAAATTCCATAGCAGTATTCGATCGAGCGCTCTCGTTGCAGCATAGAAGTCATCAGGTTTGCGCGCAGCAAGTACGTGATCGATCAAGGCATCCACAGCAGGATTTCTGATTCTACTCCAGTTCTGCCCGGCTTCGGTGTTAGCAGCAGTCGTACCGAAACGATTACGCAACTGTAGACCGGGCGTGTTGCTGGGCACAAAAGACATGGAACCGCCATCGAATTTTCCGTGTCGCATCCGGTAAAGCCAGTTGGATAGCTCAGGTGCCCGTGCCGTTGTATGGATGCCTACCATGTTTAGCATATTCATCAGAGGCGTTTCTTGTCTGAGCGCGTAGGGTGATACAAAAATAAACGCAATCGTGAAGGGCTCTTCGGTCGCTACATTCACCATCACGCCATCACGAATTTCCCAGCCGGCGTCTTTGAACAGCTGCAGCGAACGCCTTAACTTATCTCGATTGTAACCGAGCCCAGTCGACTCGTTACCAACCCATGGATGCGTAAAAACACGATCGGGTATGCTCCCTCGCCAGGGTTCCAGTAACGCCAATTCCGCCTTGGATGGCAGCCCGCTGGACGCCATGGGTGAATTGTAGAAAAAGCTCTTGGCATAACTGTAGACCCCGTACATCAACACGCGGTTAGTCCACCTGAAGTCGGAGAGCAACCACAATGCTTCACGTACGCGAATGTCCTGAAATCGCTTTCGCTCGAGATTCCAGATCACCGGCCCCCAAAGGCCCCAGGGTTGTGTGAGCTCCACCATCTCCTTCTTAAAATAGCCCGCCTTTACTGCAGGGAATTCGTAACCCGTGGTCCAGTTTTTTGAGACCGTTTCATGGCGAACATCGATAACATCACCCTTGTGGGCTTCCAGCATGACCGACTCATCCCTAAAGTAGTCGACCTTCACGTGATCGAAATTATAACGACCGGTATTGACCGGAAGGTCAGCTCCCCAATAATTATCCACCCGATCCAGCGTGATGTTTCGACCTATATCGAATCTACCAACGCGGTAAGGACCGCTACCTAGTGGCGGCACAGTTGTGGTCTTGGTTATGTCGCGCGTCTCCCAGTAGTGTTTGGGTAGAATCGGATAAGCACCGATTGCGAGAATGAGAGTAGGGTTGCCTGACGACTCCGGATGGATGGTAAAGAGTATTTCATTCTTGCTGACGCGCTCTATGGTTGCCAGATCCATCAAAGCTGTTTTTATAGCTGCAGAACCGCTTTCCTTGAGAGTATTGAAAGTGAAGACAACATCCTCGGCGGTTAACGGCGTGCCATCGTGCCAAAAGGCGTCGTCACGGATTTTGAATGCGATCTGCTTGAAGTCTTCTGACACCCACACACCTGCCGCAAGCCGGCCATAGAGGCTGGCTGGTTCGTCGATCGATCGCTCTAACATGCGATCGTAGATCAGGTTACCAACACCCAGAAAAGACAGACCAGCGGCAACCCGACCTTTGTCCAGGATGTTATTGAAGCTGTCGTAGGTACCCATTTGGGGATAGCGAAGCGTTCCCGCTTTTTTGGCGACCGGGTTGACATAATCAAAGTGGGCAAAATCGGCACTGTATTTGAGTGGTTCAAGGTAAGACGTGCCATGGGAGTAGTCAGTTGCTTTGACCATCGGGGCAAAGACCAAGAGCGCTATAGACAGGATGCGCATACCCATTTCTCTCAATCGGCAGATTATTTAGTATCGGTTCTTGTACTGCACGATCAGCAGCAAGGTCATCGAGACTATGCAACTGCATGAACAACTCGACATGCGAATTGTAGGTTACTCGCTCTCTGGCATCCACAGTTGTGATGAATTCCTGCCGTCGGTCCGGGACAGCGATGGTACCCGGTGGATAGGTTGGTACCGTGCCCTTTCGATACCTATCGAGCTGTACGATCCGGTGTCAAATGGCGAGTTGCAGGAGCCTTCGGTATGGGAGATCCGGGTTGAGCGGTTCGTCCTACCTTGCCGGCGGGAGCGGCGGTCAGAAACTGCTTATTGATCCGGTAGGTAATCTGGTGGTGGTACACCGGGTGGACACAAGCAAGGGACTTACACGTGGCCTATGGGTTCGGCTCGGATACGAGTAAACAACGATCAGTTCCTTGAACTCGTCCGTTTGACCCTGATTGCGGCTCCCGGCGCGACAGGGAGTTAGTCCGACGCTGTCGTTGCCAATCACAATCGTCGTGCCGTCGAGGCTGCTTGGACGAACAGAACTCTGGCCTTTTCGGGCAGGCTGGCCGATTCAAAAAGGTAACTTGATCGCGTGCCTGATGGCGATGCATTTGCTGTAAATAGAAAGACGGTGAAGGGATTTCGCGACACACGACCGTTGTCGTTAGCAAACAGTGGCCAGTCGTCGTGCTGGACTTCTTGTGCTGCAAAGAGCATGAACGGTGTGGTTCATAGTAAAGATTACACTTTCCTTAGTCTGACGCATTGGGTAAGTCGCAAGTCAGTCACTTTTCATTGTCGACCTTCAAAGTCGTCGCGATGCGGCGTATGATCGGAGCATGATACCCGTCATGGTCGCTTCACCGAGCGATGATGTTGCGACCAAGAGACCCGATGCCGAAGCTCAGATGTGCAGACTCGGCGGGATACAAGGAGACCCCAAATGGCGACCGAGCAAAACCCCAAAGTCAAGAAAGGCCACGAGCTACTGGCAGACACATTCACGCGGGGCGGCCTGAAGGCCGTCTTTTTCGTTCCAACCTTCCTGTACCCCACCTTGGTAGAGTTGGCGGAGCGACCAATCAAACGAGTCCTCTGCCATTCGGAGAAGGCTGCGGCCTACATGGCCGACGGCTACGCCCAGGCCAGCAACAGGCCGGGCGTCGTAATCACGCAGGGCGGCCCCGGTGCCACCAACGTGGTGGCGGGACTCGCCGATGCCTGGGAGAGTAACACCCCGATCCTGTGCCTCACGCCGATCATCCCCGATGTCCGCTATCATGGTAACTCCTACCAGGAGGTCTACACCGACTTCGGACAGGTAACCAAATACGACGCCGAGGTCCGCATGGTCCACCGCTTGCCAGAGTTTCTCGGCAAGGCCTATCGCGAGGCTACGACCGGCGCACCACGTCCGGTCCACCTCTACATAGGTGGAGCGCTCGAAAGTCAGGAATTTGCCTTCAACGAGGACTTCATCGATGACCGCTTCTTCACCTACCCAGCGTTCCGCCCGCCGGCCGCGGATGAAGACGTGAAAACGGTTGTACGCCAGATCAAGGCCGCCGAACGACCGGCATTGGTGGTCGGCCGGGGGGGCATCGTCTCCGGCGCGTGGGACGAAGTGACGCGATTCGCCGAGACCTTCAACATCGCGGTGACGACATCGCTGGGCGGCAAGGGTGGCATTGACGAGAGCCATGCCCTGTCGATGGGCGTGCAGGGCTCCTACCGACGCGCCGCAGCGAACGACGTCATCGATGACGCCGACCTGGTCATCTACGTCGGCAGTCACGTGGGCGGGGCCACGACGTTGCTGCAGGTGACGCCGCCGCCCGGCACGTCGCTCATCCAGATCGATATCGATCCCGCGCAGGGTGGTAAGAATTATCCGAACACGTTCCCGCTCGTCGGTGACGCCCGCGTGGTACTCCAGCAGCTCATCGACGCCGCCGACGGCGGACGCGCGGATGGCAACGGCTGGATTGCCGCCTGCCGCGAACGCATCGACCAGTGGTGGGCGAGCGAACTGGACCATGTCGAGTCCAACGCTGAGCCCATCCGACCAGAGCGTGTCGCGGTCGATCTGGTCAAGGCGCTGCCCGATGATGCCATGATCGTGACTGACACCGGCTATTCGGCCGCCTGGAGCGGGGCGTTCATGGACCTACCCGCCGGCAAGAACTTCCTGGCCTGCGAGGGGAGCATGGGCTGGGCGTTTTCGGCTGCAATGGGGGCGAAATGCGCCATTCCCGATCGTCCCGTGGTCGCATGGTGTGGTGACGGCGGCTTTTGGCCGCACATCGCCGAGGTGGAGACCGCCGTTCGCAACGAAATCAACTCCATCACGGTGGTGATCAACAACAACGCGCTGGTTTTCGACACACACCTGCTGCAGGCGTTTTGGTCCGCCTCCCACGACGTCCACCTGCTATCGGAGTTCCACCCTGTCAATCTATCCAACCTCGTAAATGAGATGGGCGGGTTCGGAATCCGCGTCACCGACCCGCGCGAGATCGGCAATGCCGTCGAAGCAGCACTCGCCGCCAACAAGCCCGCTGTTATCGAGGTGATGATCGATCACGCCGCAGTCGCACCGGTGGCTTTCATGGCCGGACAGGGGAGTCGTGGCGGAATGCTAACGGATCCCGACAAGATCAAGTGAGGAGAGGGAGTTCCAATGCGGTTCGCGGATGAGCAGGTCGTAATGCGCGCGTCAGCGGATCGGTTAGGTGGGCACAGAACAGGTTGAATCGTTACCGGGCCTCTGCCGGCACCAACTTGCGTATCCAACCGTCACCCTTTGTGAGCAGATACAACTCGCCGGCCGCGTCGATGCCCAGGCGCAAGTCAACGCGTTTGCCCGGCGCGTAGGTATTGGGATAACCCGCCACGCTCGATAGATCCTGTTCCCGGCCATCGAATCGTATCCTGAGTTCCTTGATCTCGACCGGATTTCCGGATCTGAGGGCCTGCACGTTGATGAAAAATACTCGGCCGCGAGCCAAGTCGGTGAAGACGTACTTTCCCTGCAATTCGGGAATGCTATTTCCCCTGTAGACGAAGCCGCCGCTGACTGCATTTCCTTCGTCATGATCGTATTGTGCGACGGGATAGACGAACTTGTCTTTATCTTTTGCGGGTCGAGCAAAGACAGGTCCGGTCTCGTGACTTTGCACTGCGAATGATGTCGCAAAGGTGCCTTCTCGCAGTCGCCAACCGTAGTTTGCGCCGGCAACACCCAGATTGATCTCTTCCACCTGGTTCTGGCCAATGTCTCCAATGAACATCCTTCCATCTGCGTCCCAGGAAAACTGCTGTGCATGACGTAGACCGTAAGCCCAGATCTCAGGGGCTGCACGGGCATCGTGAAGGAAGGGATTGTCTGGCGGAATGCCATATCCCTTGCGGGCGTTTCCCTTTAGCGGATCAATACGTAGGATTGCTGCCTGTGGTACCGCCAGCGACTGTCCGTAATCGCGGGGATCGAACGCACCGCCACCATCGCCAAGACTGAAAAAGAGCAAGCCATAGTCCGGTGATCCTGCCTGGGCATAAGGGTTGAAGGAGATGGTTCCGATGTTGTGGTTGGGAGAAAACTGACCGATGCGAAACACCTCCCGGGAGGAACCCTGAAAGGTCCTCGCACCCGGAGTATTTGTGGTCCATTCCCGAATCACGCTTTCGTGGCTTGCTGCATCGTCGTCCAAATAGTCGGCAGTGCCGTTGTCCGATGAGGTACTGTAGGAAGTGTAGAACTTGCCGTAACCGGGCCTTCCCTGCGCGGAAAACTCGGGGTGGAACGCAAAGCCTGACAAGCCGGTTTCGTTGGGAAACATCGAGTCGTCAAAGCCAATATCCTGCGTTCGAAGGTCCATATAGACACCAGGTGCCTGACCATTTACATCGGTTAAGTACAGCAGCCCGCGTAAGTCATTGAACATGAGTCGGCCGGAGCCATCTCGGATCGGCAACAGATATTGTATGCGTGCGTAAGCATCGTTCGCGCCGACTGTCGATGAATCGGCTGTCCGCGGTGCACGCACAAATTCAGTTGCTGCGACTACGACATTGCCCTTCACGATTCTTTCAGGGATCGGGTCTCGGAGAGGCCCTGATTCTGATTCGGTCGCATCGACTGACGTAACGGACAGAAAAACGGCTGCGAACCACATTAGTCTTGTTAGTTTCATGCAATTGCTCCTGATGGCAGGCGAGGCTGCAACGTCGGTTCTTGTCTCCTCGATTATCGCAGCATCAACGCAGACAGGATAGGTGGGCCGGAAGCGAAGGCAGTTCTCATGATGGGCCCAGTAGCCTTTCAAAAAGCCCCTGTTCCTGCTCATAGGAAGAAGCCTTTTTGACAGCGGTACGTGTCAGGTCCTCGGCGATCTTCTCTTCGCCGCCGCCGTAAGCCAGTATCTTTGCCGTCCATTGGGATTTAATGCCGTCCACTCCTGCGAGAGCGCCCGTTAGACCCCCGACCATGCAGGCATTGGTATCGGAATCCCGGCCGAAATTTGCGCCGTAGGTGACCGCTTTTTCAAAATCGCCTTTGGAAAGCGCAAAGAGTGCCAGCGTCAGCGGAACCGTTTCCCTGGAATCACAGATCAAAGGCTTGAAAAACACGTCCCTCTGTTCATAGACGGCGTTGCGGAACTGCTTAAAGTCGACGCACTGGTTGGCCAATTCCAGTGCCTGTTCGATGCGCTCTCTCATCTCGCTTCCGCTGAGCGGATCCAAGAATGCAGTCGCTGCGACCAGCATGCTCTCCACCGTGGCATTGGGTTTGAACGCTTCAGCGATGCCGGCAGCAATCGCCGCCGCGGCATCCTGGCAGAAACCCACGTCGTGGATGTGTATCAGACTGGCGACATCGTAGGCTTGTTGAGCTGCCTGTCGCGGACGGCAGGCGTTGACGATCCCCACCGGCGCAATCGCCATGGCCGAGCTGGAGCTGGGCATATTTCCCAGTGCCGCCATGCGTGGGATGGAGTGCAGTCGGAGTTTTTGCGCAGTGTGAATTACCGAGGTAAAGAATTTGTCCCTTTTGTCTCCAAAGATGGCCATCCAATCATCGAGCCACTCCTGAGCCCAGTCGTCCCTGCCGGCATATCCTTGCGTTTTGATCAGAGCCCTGGCGAGAAGGTTTTTCATGATCGTATCGTCAGTGCCCGTGCCTTCAAAATCGTCGATCCAGCCGAACTTATCTTCGATGGCTCTATAGTCCTTGCCTTCGGAGGGAGTACCCAGGACATCGCCTATTACGCCGCCGAGGATACAACCGAGGGCCTTTGCATAAAGCTGTGTGGATATTGCGTCGGTTTCCATATCGTCTATTAAAGACGGTAATGCCAAGAATGTCACCGCCAAATATCGTACAGCTACAGCCGTGAAGTCGGCGCCCGGGGCGAATGGTCCTGCCTGTTCCCTCCGGCCGTGTAGCCCGAGTAAACTGTCCTTGTTAACAGCATGAGCTTTGACATTGAGGAACTGAATGATGGAAACGGTTATCACCAAACGCCACGGCCCCGTTTTGCTGGTGCAGATGAACAGGCCGGAACGATTAAACGCGCTGGGCGTGCAGCTTCGAACCGAACTTGCCGAGGCATTCACTGAGTTGCGCGACGACCCCGATCTCGAGGTCGGCGTCTATACCGGTACCGGCAGGGCCTTCTGTGCCGGCGAGGACATGAAAGAGTCGATCCGCGCCGGTGCGCCCGGGCTCGGGGGCGCTGTGCCCGCCAATCCCTTCATGAACGGCACTCTGGCCAAGCCTATGATCGCTGCCATTAATGGCTTTGCCATGGGCGGCGGATTCGCACTCGTAGAGCGCACCGATCTGCGGGTTGCGGTCCGCGGGGCTATATTCGAAACGTCCGAAGCTAAACGATGGCTCCTCGGTGGCTATAGCCATGGCTTGTTTGCTCAATTACCCCATCCCATTGCCACGGAAATGGCGCTCGGTTTTCGCTTTACGGCGGAGCGATTGTATGAAGTCGGCTTTCTGAATCGACTGGTGGACGCGGATGAGCTGTTGCCGACCGCGTTCGAGATGGCGGACCACTTGATGACCTTGCCGCCTGCTTCTCGAGTCAACACGGTTTACATGATGCGACAGATGCGACCACAAGTGCCTGCCGACATGAGTCGGCTGGCCGCTGCGCTGCACGACCACGGTGACAAGTCGGATTTGATGGAGTCGAGAAAGGCGTTTGCAGAAAAGCGCGCCCCTCAGTTCAAGGGCTGGCTCGATCCTGCGGACCGATACCGAACACCGACTATGGAATCCGTGACCAGGCAATGGCAAGAATCCCAAGACGATTAAAGCAGAGGAAAATGATATGGCAGGTCCACTCGATGGCGTGAAAGTTCTGGCTTGTTCAATCGCACAAGCCGGGACAGTTCCCTATGCCCTGATGGCCGATCTTGGGGCGGACGTGATTAAGATCGAGGTCCCGGGTACCGGTGACGGTTCGAGGCGTATGCCTGAAACGTCCGAATGGCCCAGTTCCTATTTCGAAACCAACAATCGTGGCGTCAAGAGCCTGACGCTAAACCTGAAGCGAACGGAAGGTCGGGAAATTCTCTACAAACTAATCGAAGACGCAGATGTGTTCGGCCAGAACTTTCGGCCGGGTGCCGCGGAAAAGAACGGCTTCGGCTATGAAGACTTGAAGAAGATCAACCCGAAGTTGGTTTACGTGTCCATATCCGGCTATGGGCCACGAGGGCCGCACGGGGCTCTGCCTGCAACCGATGCCATGGCACAGGCACTCGGCGGCGTTACCGAAGTATTCTCGACACCGGGTCAGCTCATGAAGACAGGTATTGCGTCCGTGGCGGACGAGACGTGCGCTGTGCTCGCCTTTGGTGGCATGTTGGCGGGTCTCTATTGCGCGAAGATGACCGGGGTTGGACAGAAGATCGATACGTCCTTGTTGGGCGGGCAGATCCGGCTTATGGGCTGGACCCTAACGAATGTAATGTGGCGCAATGAAGATCCGGTAACAGGGCGTGCCCGCATTACAGGATCGCCGAGACGTCCGGGGATCAGTGCCACCTTCAATGACCGTGATGGCAGGCCCTTCGTATTTCAACTGGCAGGTGCACAGTGGCAACGCGCAATGACGGCCCTTGGCTTTTATGATGAATTGCAGGACTCCGGATTCGGCGATCTGGGCGTCGCCGTTTCATCAGAGAAAGCACGGGCCGCAATGTTGGAAAAGCTGGATAAGCTCTTCGCTGCGGATACGCGGGAGCGATGGGTGGAGGTGCTGCGCGGTGCCGACATCGTGTCTGCACCCACCAACACCATGCTTGAGGCTTCCCAAGACCCGGATGTGCTTGCCAATAATTACGTCACCGACGTCGACTATCCGGCGTTCGGTAAAAGGCTGAAAGTCCATGGCTCGCCCTGGCAATTCTCGGAAACACCGCCCTCGATCGGAATCGCCCCGACGCTGGGCGAGCATACTGATGAGATCCTGACCGGTCTCGGTTACAACGAAGCACAGATTGAAGAATTCAGGGAAGATCAAATCATCTGAATCCAACACCGAACGCTAATCCGTCGGCATGGGGTCAGGCCCGAATTGGTGGCATGAAGCAGTTCCTGGAGCGTTCGGCAGCGGGGATTCCCATGGGCCGCATCGCTGAACCGGTCGAGATTGCCGATGGCGCGCTGTATTTGGCCGCTGACGCTTCCAGTTTCGTTACCGGTCACGTCCTGGTTATCGATGGTGGGAATATCGCGTAGCGTCGTTAGCGCGGGCGCCTTTTAGAGGATGTCAGGCAACCCCTTGCGGTAATTGCGCCATTCGAGCACCTGCGCCACCGTGCGAGCGGCTCGCGCCACGCTCGGATAGATGCCGATTCCCTCCCGGTAGGCCGCGCGACTGAAGGAGTCCGTCCTCACCCCCATCATGCGCGCCATGCGCCCGCTACGCAGGATACCCACCACTGGCGTGCCCGTTTCGTCCTGCAGATGCCGCATTTTGAGAGCGGCTGCCTCCGCCGCCTTGGCCATCTCCTTTTGCTGACGTTCGGACTCTGTGGACGTATCGTCGTCCTCCTCGTCGTCGGAGGATTTCTCGTCCGGCGCGGGGGGCCGCCATCGGCCCGTAATCGGCGACATGAACATCATGTCGATCCCCTCTGCGGTTGCCACGAGCTTCAGCATATCGTCCAGGTGCTCCTCAGGGGGAAAGGCATCGATGGGGTTGTTCACACTGCTGCCGGCAACCGGTATGTACTCGCGCATGCGTTCCACCGCCTTACGCGGCATCTGCGGCACAGTCAGACCCTCGCGATCGATAGCGTCCGCGGAGAGCACGGCGAAGCCGCCGCCGCCACCGCCGAAAAGGCACACACCCCTGCCGGTGATATGGCGAGTATCGGTCGAAGCTGCCACGACCAGGTCGAGGAGTTCATCGATGGTCTCGGCCCGCACGGCGCCCGTTTGACGGCAGACCGCATCGAAAACTTCGATCGACCCGGCCAGAGACCCAGTGTGTGAGTGCGCTGCGTTGGACCCGGACTGCGTGCGCCCGCCCTTGAGGATAATCACGCGCTTCACGCGGGCGCAGCGCTGCAGCGCTTCGAAAAACTGCCGGCCGTCGCGCACGCCTTCTATATAGGCGGCCACCACATCTGTCTCCGCATCGGTCGCCGCGTAGTCGAGAAAGTCGTGCGCACGAAGATCGGCGCCGTTGCCGTAGGAAATGGCCTTGGAAAATCGAATGCCGCGTGACGTCAGCCCATGGACGATCTCACCGGCGTTGGCGCCCGATTGCGACAAGAGGAATACATTGCCGGGCTCCATCGGGAAGCCACCCATAAAGGCCAGGCGACTGGCGGGAACGTACAGGCCCATGCAATTGGGGCCGATCGCCCTGATGCCGGCCTCGCGAAGTTTCTCCACCATCGTGTGCTCGACCGCCGCCATCTCTTCGTTGCCTGTCTCCGAAAAGCCGGCAGTGAAAAAGTGAATTGAGCGTATCTTCTTGGCTACGCATTGGTCGACCAACTGAGGGACGACAGACGCGGGCACCTGGGAAATCACGTGATCGACCGGGTCGGGCGTATCCAGCAGAGTAGGGTAGCAGCGAGCGCCATTGAGCTCGTCGATTTTAGGGTTGACCGGGTAAAGGCTGTCGGTAGGGAATCCCGCCTCCACGAGCGAGTCGTAAAAGCCCCCCATCATGCCGGTACCCGGCTTGGAGCGAACGCCCACCACGGCGACTGCACGCGGGTGAAATATGGGATCTAGGGGATGTTTGGACACGGCACCTAACAGTCAGGTGCTCGCGCCCTGCTGCTCCTTTGATGAAGTTGCCGGGAGTATAACACAGACATTGTAATGAGCCTTAGCCGGCACTGAGGGGCGGTGTCGGTTGGGGAGTGAGAATCGGTATATCCAGGGCGGCACTTTTTGCTAACGATCCGGGATTCGGGTGGCCTTGAATCGAATCGACATACTGCGTTTGCGGATGAGGAGATCCAACTCTTGCTCATCATTGTATTGTTCTATCTTCTCCCTGTATTTCACAGCCTTGCGCATATTGATATCACTTTGCCGCTGGTCACCGAGCTGTCTGTAGACATGGGAAAGCGCCAGGTAGAACTCCGGATCGTCCCGCTTCCTGTTGATCGCCTTTCTGAGATACTCTCGTGCAGCCTGATAATCATTCTGGTCGTAGGCCTTGCGACCCCTGAAGAACAAGTAATAAGGGTGCTTTGACCTGTACCTCTTTACCATGTCGAGGTATCGATTCTCCCTGCGGCTATCGCCCCGCTCGTGGTACAGGTGGCCGAGGTTGCTCATCGCCGTATAGTGACCTGAATCCAGCGTCACTGCGCGCTGAAAACTGAATTCTGCCTGTTCAGATCTTCCCAGCCTGCGCAAGGCGGCGCCCATGTTATTCCATGCATCCGCAAACTCGGGACTGATGGTAAGGGCGGAACGGAAGTAGCGGACTGCTGTGTCTGGATGGCCTTCGATGATGCTCTCAGCACCCAGGTTGGTGTAATAGAGAGCCAACGCATGGCTGTCCGCTATGCTATGGCTGTTGTTTTCATCGAAGGAGACATCAGGCCGGAAGTCGACTACGTATTTTTCGTACCCACTGATCCGGCCTACAGCGTTGATATGGTCGTTGCGGACCATTGTGGTCCCGGTCTTTTCCCACGTCGGTTTGAGCGCCACCACCTGGTACTTGGCATCCACGTTCATATGCCGGGCTGCGGCCACGTACAGATTGGTCATGGACAGGCAATTGCCGCGTCTGGCCCGGAATGTTTCCATCGCTGTCTGCGTGCGGCTCCCGTCATATTTAATATTCAGGTTTTCCGGTGCGAACATCAGTTTTCTCAAGGCGTTAATCTTCGTTTTGACCGACCACTTGTCGTTTACATGATCATCGATGTAACGCCTGAGATCATCGTCCAGGATCAAGGGATCTACCGATTCCGCGCGATCATCCGGCGTCCCCAGAATGGCTGTGAGCATATCCGCCTGTGTGGACGAATCATGATCTTCGGATACCGGCGGCAGGTACCGGCTGCAGCCCGCAAGCAGTAGGACCAGAATTGTGTATGCGAGAAGGGTCGATCCCATAGGTGCTCTCGACGGCCTCACATCTGATCTAACTGTTAAGCTATGGTGCCTCTTGTTCCAAAAGACGCCAATCGTTACCACGTCGTTAACAGCCTTTCACGCATTCACTCGGGAAGGCCGCATTCACGGCAGTATTGTCCATAAACATAGGTCGGAAGATCACAGTGTTTGCATTGCCTGAATTGCTCGAAGCCGCATAGCGGACAAGCCTGGGCATTCGATGGCAGATGAACACCACAATTCTGACAAAGCCTTTTCGAAATACGCTTCGCCAATAACTTCTCGTGGGAAAACAGCTTCTTTTGGAAAAGGTACACCAACACCAAGGCTGCTAGAACAGCGGAGCCCATCAGCATGTAGTGCCATAGCGCCACGAGCCTCAGAGATTCGAGCAACTCAATCAGGTCTTTGAGAAGTCGTTTGGGAATGATGTCGTAGACCAACTCGGCTATCTTAATCACTACGGGAACGAATACGACCACCATCAGATGGGAAGACACCAGCACTTGAAAGGGGCGACCGCCGGCAACGCTTCGCGAATTCCAGAAATAGAATACGAAGACAAGAGGCAACAGGAAGATGAACTCCATCCCCAAACGCTTTGCAGGATGCCAAAAGTTGAGATTGCGGACTTCATCTGCAAGCCCATCTCGTTCTTCCTCTGAGACTGCCGCACTGATCGCGAACAAATCAATCAGCCGTTGGTCCTGCATAAGCGTCGCTTCCAGCAACCCCTCTTCTCTGACGAGCATGTCAATGGCCTTGGTCGCAGCTGCGACATCCTTACCGACCTCGGTGGGTGTGTCATCGGCCTCTTCTCTCGCCACTGTCTCCAGGAGCGAAGTATCATATATGCCCTTGATGCGATCGAGTTCTGACTTGGTTTCGTTTAACTGCGTCCTGAGTTGCAGGAAGTTCTTAAGATTGGCTGAAATCCTCAGGTCACGCTTCAATGAGTCGATCAGTGAAGTAATCGACTCGCAGGTAGGATGCTGCTCCTTTGTGATTACCTGACGAGGTGCGTAGCTCTCGCGATAGTCTGAGACTATCTGGCTGATACGAACGAGTTGATTGATGTCATTCCAGTCACGCTTTATGACGATATCTCTGCAATGCTGGGGAATGTATTCCGAAGGTCGCGTTAGCTGCTCGGTGTGTCTTGCCAACCCATCGAAGATGGATATGAGGATGAACAGATCGAGAAAGAGGACAACGGCGAGTGCAGCTTTGCCGATGGGTTGACTGTCCAGACTTACAAGATTCCTACCAATTCCTTTACCGAAATTCCGAACTTGTTCCAGCATGCTCGTCACTCCTGGACTGAAGAGTCTGCCTGATCCGCAATATTATAGCCTCTCTCGGTCTTCCTTTTGTGACTTACCTGCTGGTCAGTTCCGCCATGCCCGCCCTGACCCGTTCCGCCTTGGATTCATCCCACCACCAGGTATCGAGCCAGGCGGCCCGCTGTAATCGTGATCGGTTTTCCGGTATGCCAAACTTGTCCCAATAGACTAACCGGTATCCGGGGGCCCCGAGCCCCGGTATGTAGTAGAAATTCCACAGCAATATTCGGTCGAGCGCTCGCGTGGCGGCATAGAAGTCCTCCGGTGTGCGCGCAGCCATGACATGGTCGACCATTACATCCACCGCTGCATCTCTGATTCGATTCCAGTTCTGTCCCCCTTCTGAATTGGCAGACGCCGTACCTAACCGGTTGCGCAACATCAGGCCTGGCACGTTGCCCGATTCAAACGAGATAGAGCCACCATCGAATTTCCCGTTGCGCATCCGATACAGCCAATTCGAGAGTTCCGGCGAGCGCGCTGTTGTCTCGATGCCGACCATATTCAGCATACGCATAAAAGGTGTTTCCTGACGCAACGAGAAAGGGGATATGAAGATGAAACTTATTCTAAAGGGTTGACCGGTCTCGACGTTCACCATGACACCATCACGGACCTGCCAGCCTGCTTCTTTGAAAAGTTGCAGCGAACGCTTTAGATGTTCTCGGTCGTAGCCATAGCCGCTTGTTTCATTACCCAACCATGGCTCGCTAAAAACGCGATCGGGTATTCTTCCTCGTAGGGGCTCAAGCAGTGCTAATTCCTCCTTGGATGGCAAGCCACTGGAAGCCATGGGCGAATTGTAGAAATAGCTCTTGGCGTAGTTGTAGAACCCATGCATCAGGATGCGATTGGTCAACCTGAATTCGGACAGTAACCACAAGGCTTCCCGGACGCGGATGTCCTGGAATCGCTTTCGATCGAGATTCCACATGATTGGTCCCCACAGCCCCCAGGGACGAGCGAGATCCACCAGTTCCTTCTTGAAATAACCCGCTTGCACTGCCGGGAAACTATAGGCAACGGTCCAATTCTTGGAAACCGTTTCATTACGAATATCGATAACATCACCCTTGATGGCTTCCAACTGAACGGACTCGTCCCGAAAGTAGTCGTATTTGACTCGGTCAAAGTTGTACCGACCCCGGTTAACCGGAATCTCAGCGCCCCAGTAGTCGTCAACACGTTCCAGGATAATGTTCCGGCCAAGCTCGATCTTTCCGGCGCGGTACGGGCCGCTCCCGAGCGGTGGTAGAAGCGTCGTCTTGCTTATGTCGCGGGTGGCCCAGTAGTGCTTAGGCAGGATTGAGTAACCGCCAACAACGAAAACAAGGTCGGGGTTGCTGCGTGCACCTGGCCTGGTCGTAAAGAGCACTTCGTTGTCGCTGATCTTCTCTATAGTGTCCAGCTCCATGAGGGCTGTTTTCACCCCGGCGGCACCATTCTCTTTCAGTGTCTCGAAAGTGTGTACGACATCCTCCACAGTCAAAGGTATGCCATCATGCCAACGAGCGCCCTCACGAATCTTGAATGCAAATTGCGTGAAGTCTTCTGCCACCCAAATGCCCGTTGCGAGTCGGCCGTAGTAGCTGGCTGGTTCATCGATTGAGGGTTCCAGCAGTCGGTCGTAGACCAGGTTGCCTTCACCCAGTCGGGCGAAGCCGTTGACGACCCGGCCTTTGTCCAGAATCCCGTTGAAGCTGTCGAAGGTACCCATGTCAGGAGCACGAAGCGTGCCGCCCTTGGGTGCATCCGGGTTGACATACTCGAAGTGGCTAAAGTCGGCGTCGTATTTGAGTGGTTCGATATAGGACGTGCCATGGCTGTAGTCAAACGCATGGACCAGCGGCGAACAGAATAAGATTACAGTAGCCAGGAAGCGCATACCCATTCTCCCCACAGGCGTCGGCTTGTTGTTGACACCACTTGCACGAGCGGAACTGGTGTCCGGATAGACTAGAACACATGTTCCGGACAATCGCAATGCAACTGACGCAAATCACCAGCCACGAGCGGCATGACCGAGTTTAAGTTTGCCACCGCAGGCGCGTTGGCCAGAGCGGATGATTCCTGGCGTTACCATTCTCGACCTGCTACCGTACCAAGCTTCCCAGTATCCCGGGGTATAGGCGATGGGCGTGAATGACACGAGGCGCTTTCCGGCGTTCGCCAACTTCATCCACGAGACGTATCCGCATGCCAAGACAGTGGCAGACGTCGGGGGCGGCCATGGCAATCTCTCCTACTACCTCCGCGAGCTCGGTCACGATGCCACCATTATTGACACGCACGAAGCTCATCTGCCGCGCAAGCTGCAACGGGCTTTGCGAAAACAATCGGTGAAGCAAGGCAGACTCATTGAAATCCCAAGAGTCGTGGGCAAGGTACAAGACGTTGACTTGCGACCATTCGACATCATTGTAGGGCTCCATCCTGACGACGCCACGGAACATGCGGATCGCGAAGCGATCAAGCTCGGAAAGGATTTCGCCATTGTTCCATGCTGTGTATTCCCCATCGATGGCGTCAAGCGCACCCAGGAGAATTGGCGTGACTACCTGGCGTCGCTTTCTACAGATATCTGCAGCGCAATGTTGCCGATAGACGGTGCAAACATCGTGCTTTATCGCTGCATGCAGTCCACAGAGCAGCCGGGAAAGTCAGATGCAGGCGAACCGGTGGTTGCACTCTGACGAAAACTTGAAGGCGCTGTAGTTTGCATCCGTGATGTGCTCTAACGGATTTCTCGCCACTCGCACCTCACCGATTGTGTCAGCAAGGTATCCGTGAACTTGTGGGTCCCATTAGGCTATGTATATGAAGTGGTGTCCGAAGCAGATGAATCATCCCCCTTTGCGCTCGACGAGACCGCCGAAGATACTCCACAAGGTGAGCAGCGTGAGAATGATGAAGGTCGGTATCCAGTCCCAGACCAAATACAGGACAGAACCCAAGACCGTTACCAGACACGCTGTCCCGACATGCAGGTTCACGCTTTCGCGTCCGGCCAGAAGTCCATTCAACACTGCGAGAAGAAGCGTACCGACAAAGAGGATCGCCGCGTTCATCATGGAGTATCCGACCGATCCGGGGGCTTCCACTATAAGGATCACCAGGAACGGTGTTGCCAGTGAGAAAAAATAGATGACCAGTTCAATCGAATGTGGGATCCAGCCATCGTAGAAGCCGCTATAGGTGACCTCCATGTCGCCGCCGCAATCCTCGCAATGTAGCAGAAGGCTGCGACCTGACACCTCGAAGACCCAGTAGAAGCAACTGTAAGTCGACAGGGCGAGAACAACGCCAAGCGTCTTGGTCAACCAGCTCTCAAGCTCGAGTTGAGAGAGCGCCCGGATCCACAGTGACGCCCCCAGGCCGATCGTTAGCAGTAACGGCAGGATGGATGTCGGCGTTGCATCTACGATTTCGTGACCACAGGAGCTGCACTTTAGACCCCGCGATGAGCCGCTGAATATCATCTCTCACCTAGCTGGTCCGGGACTTGGAAATTGGTAAACTATCGCCAGATCCACATCTGAATAATCGTCTCAAAAGACCTGAAGTTGATGGTAAATTGTCAGAAGATTCTCAACTTGTGCTGCCGGAAAATGACCGTTTTGCCGTGCTTGCGTACACAGCATCGTACAACTTCATTGCAGAACTTGGCAATGTTCCATGGACCTGCAGTGCGGGTCTGTCAGCACGACAAGTGGGGGACAATTGTGTTCCGCAGAGGACCTGTATCGGGATTCGATCTGTCCCACCAGCTTCCCTTCGGGTTTCTCTGCAGGGCTCTGTTCCTCTACTCTGTGGCATCCATAAGGCGAAGCAGCTCTGGCCGTGACTCACTTGGGTACGCTGCGTGATGGGTCAGCCAGCCGAACCGTTTTGAAGACATCAGCGACCCTGGAGTCGCGCCCGATCTTCAGCCCCCATGGACGTGCAAAACGATGTCAAAATGCCTCGCCCGGCAGTCGAATCGATCAGCTGTTCTTATAAGCATTAACTAGTTGGCATTTCGGCAGAAAACCCCATTTCATGCCGATAAAAGATCCGATTGCTTGACATCCGATTTTCGGATCGGTACCTTCATTAGGTTGAGTTCCAGGGTTTCCGAGCGCCCGAAAGGGCGAAGGAAACGCCAGCTGTAAGAGGAGGTGCTGTGGATATCGCGTACGTTCGAAGCCGTTCAAATATGCTATCGCAAATCCACGGGGAGAAGTGCTGGCCCACGGTGGACAAAGTATCGCCTTGTGAAGAAGCCTGTCCCATCCACATGGATGTGCCCAGTTACGTCATCGCCATAGCCCAGGGAAAATTCAAAGAAGCCCTGGACATCGTTCGTGAGACCAACCCCTTTCCATCCATCTGCGGGCGCGTTTGCCATCACCCGTGTGAGGACGCCTGCGCGCGCGGCTTCGTTGATCGACCCATCGCCATCGAATGGCTGAAACGTTTCGTTGGCGAGTATGAGCAGACGAAGGGAACCAAGCCCAGACGGTCGCGGCGCAAGCTTGCGGAGAAAGTCGCCATCATAGGATCGGGCCCGGCTGGCCTGACGACCGCCTACGATTTGGCCAGACTCGGGTACCAGGTATGCGTGTACGAGGCGCTGCCCGTAGCAGGTGGCATGCTGGCGGCCGGCATACCGGAGTTCATGCTGTCCAAGGATATCGTGGCTGCAGAAGTGAAATACATCGAAGATACCGGCGTCGAGATCAAAACCGACATGCGTGTGGGTCGGGACGTGACGCTGGCGGACCTCAAGGCGCAAGGTTTCAAGGCCATCCTGCTGGCGTCGGGTGCGTGGAAATCCATACGGCTGGGAATTCCTGGCGAAG
Source organism: Pseudomonadales bacterium (assembly GCA_030749725.1). Classification (GTDB taxonomy): domain Bacteria; phylum Pseudomonadota; class Gammaproteobacteria; order Pseudomonadales; family Azotimanducaceae; genus JASMJM01. The sequence goes on from JASMJM010000038.1 coordinate 46,165, forward strand.
ACCTCAAACGCGTGCTGCCGGCCTTGCCGTTCCTGCGCGATGCTCGCCTCGGTGAGAAGACCAGGCTTAAAGGGACTGTGGGAGTTATCGGCGGCGGCAACGTGGCGCTGGATGCGGCCAGAACGGCGCTGCGTCTCGGCGCGAAAAAGGTGTTCCTGGCCTGTCTGGAATCGAGGAGCGACATGCCAGCCTATGACTGGGAAGTCGCCGCTGCCGAAGAGGAAGGCGTCGAGATGCGAACAGCCCTCGCCCCACAACGATTCGTCTCTAGAAAAGGGAAGAAAGTCAGCCGCATCGATTTCCGAAATGTTACCAGTACCACCCGGGATGATGAAGGCAGAATGAGTTGGACCCTGGACGAGGGGCCGGACTCCGATCAGTCGGTGGAGGTGGACAGCGTAATCGTCGCCATCGGCCAGGCACCGGATCCATCCTTTGTCGAGGGGGTCGTAACGGCCGGTGGTGCTTTCAGCGTCGATCCGGAAACCATGGCGACCAATGTGCCGGGGATTTTCGCCGCAGGCGATGCGGTGAAGGCGCCCGGTACCATCGTCGAGGCAATAGCTCACGGGCATGGCGTGGCGCAGTCGATCGACCGGTTCCTGAAGGGTAAAGATCTCAAGAGAAGACGGAGACAAGCCCCTAAGGAAGTCATCGAAATCGAGGAAGATGCGGTACCATCCTTCCTGGCTAAGCGAGATCGTTGGGACATGCCGGCTCTGTCACAGAAGGATGCGGTTCGATCTTTTGAAGAAACTGAATTGGGTTATTCTGCCTGGCAGGCCGTCGCAGAAGCCAGGCGTTGTATGAACTGCCGCATGTGTGGGAATTGTGTGTTTGGACGCGGCCAGATTTGTTTGGAAACCAGCAGCCGATTGCTTGCGGTCAACTAACGACCATAGGCAGTCGAAAGCAAATAGGAGGAAGAAAGCATGAATTGGGTTGATGAAGCATTTGGCGACCCCGAATTTGGGGAAGGGCGCTGGTACTTGAATCCAAAGAACCATTCGCGCCAGATGTACAAAGTCAAAAAACCAGGCGAGAAGCCGGCGGCGTTTGGCTCTGATCCGGAGGCACAATCGGGACGCAAGATGGGCGAGATAATGCAGAAACGCTTTACGGACCCCGAGGAATTCGAGAAATTGGTCAAAGAGGCCAATGCCATGAAGGAGAAGAGTCCGTTCCAGATAGGGCAGGTGATTCCCCTTGAGGAAGCGAAGCGCGTGGCGGAATTGTCCTACCCCGTGGCTTCCATGAGCTGTATCTGCCGGATTGGTGCACGCGGACATGAGGAACGCAACGAGCATGAGTACTCATGTACGGGCCTCGGCGTGGGCATGCTCAAATGGGAACGATGGCCGGAACGTTACAAGGGTGGCGTCAACTTCATGAGCCCCGAGGAAACCAAGGAGTGGCTCACCAAGTGGAATAAGAAAGGCATGGTGCACATCATCATGACCTTCGGCGGCTCTTATGTAGGCGGCATCTGCAATTGCGACTACCCCGACTGTGGCATGATCCGAAATCGTGTGGACTATGGGATCACACCGGGTTGCCTGAAGAGCCCGTGGGTGGCGACTGTGGATTTTGACGACTGCAACGGTTGCGGTGTGTGCGTGCAACGCTGCCAGTTCGGTGCCATCAAGTTCGAGGTGACCACGGAGAAAACCAACGTTGATCAGTTCAAGTGCTTCGGCTGTGGCCTTTGCGAGACGGCGTGCCCGACGGAAGCCATCGATCTGCTCGATCGGGAGAGTCTTCCTGCACTCAAGGAGGTATGGTGATATGGCTGTTCCGAATTTTGCAGCTATCGATATAGACCGCTCGAAATGTACGATCCCCTTTGCGTGCAAGAAGTGCCTGACCGGCTGTCTGCAGTCGGTGTTCAGCGTGTCGGCCATAAAAGTCGAACGCGGTCGCGAAACCAACCCCAACGAACCGGGGACATACGCGCTTCACGCGCCTCACAGGGACAAGTGCACTGGGTGTAACGACTGCATCGAGCTGTGCCCCGAAGACGCAATAACTGTTACATTCGCCTAGGTGGGGGAACAGCATGTCTGACATCTATACACCCAACAACTATTCATTCGAACTGAATCCGGAGATGATGAGCCGTCTTGCTGATGAATTCGACGCGGAAAAAGTGGCGACCGAGTTTGCAGCGGCCACGGAAGGCAAGAGTGCGGACGAGGTCGATGCCCAGGGCAAGACGTTCTTCGAGAACTTCGGTAAGAACTGGATGAGCCAGACACTCAAGCTTGGTGAAGAGTATCCGGACAGGACCTACGAAGTGCTGAAGGAGGCAATCGACAAGACCGGCCACTTGAAGTTCGCCCTGTTGCCGCAGCGCTTTCTGGAGATCGCCTATCTAAGTACGCAGGAGATCTCGATTCTGCCCATCATCGAGAACAACCCCCAGCGCCTCGTTTACCGCATGGCCAATTGCACGACCTTCCAGAAGCTCAAGGAGAAGTGCGGCGCGGAAACTGCCAATCGTCTGCCGTGCAAGCATGCCTGTTTGACGGCGTGCCAAACCGTTCATGAGGAACTGGATATTGACGCCAAGATCGAAATGACGGCCACCATCCCCGAGGATGGCCACTGTCAGTTTGCTGCCCAAAGGGGATAGTCGCCTGGTGAGGGGCCGGGCAAGGTGTGGCCGGCGAGGGCACGGCCACAGAGCACTTGGAGTCCCCGCATGCGAAAGGGCCGTTCACCATCGCGTTGAAGGGTCGTTCACCATAACGTTGAAGGGTCGTTCACCATAGCGTTGATGACATCAGTGATGTTCGGCTAGTGCGCTTCGAGAAATCCAGCCAGACAGTGTCTCTCTGGTTGGACCAGCGGGCCTTTACGGATTGACGGGCAATGCGGATTAGCTGCAACCAATGAAAATCGATCTTCACCTTCATACCAGCCACGGGTCGTCGTGTGCCTACATGGACCCCGATCAACTCATCGAACGGGCGAAATTCATCGGGCTCGACGGGGTCTGCATAACGGATCACAACCAGGTCTGGGACGCTGACGTCATTGCAGGGCTGCGCAAGAAGCATGACTATCTGGTCATTGGCGGAGTCGAAGTGAGTACCGACTGTGGTGACATCCTCGCGTTCGGTCTGCATCAGTCCGTCTTGAAGGTGGGCCGTGCCACCGAACTGCGAGCCATGGTGGACGAAGCCGGTGGCGTCATGGTTATCGCCCATCCCTTCAGGTCATATCCGGCTCTGGTGAGTGCCCATGCCCACTCCACTACCGTCGGTCCATCGAGAGCTATTGACGAGGCATGTAGTCGCTCGGAACTCGGTATCGTGGACGCGCTGGAAGCCTGTAACGGTCAGTCCTCCAGGGACGAAGTTGGTTTCTGCTACGCGGTGGCGGAGTGCCTCAGCCTCGGGGGTACCGGCGGTAGCGATGCCCACGCCACCCTGGGCGTGGGGGCCTGTTACACAGAATTCGAGGACCATGTAGAGGATGAAAGGGACCTCATCCGGCAGATCAAGGATGGCCAATTCAAGGCGGTGGACGATCGATGGGCGGACGGATAAGGCTGCGGCATGCAGCTTAAGGACCGCGTCGCCATCGTCACCGGCGCCGCCTCGGGTATCGGCGCTGGTATCGCGTTGCGATTTGCCGAGGAAGGCGCCCAGGTCGTCGTCAACGATCGCAGCCTTATGGCCGCCGAGAGCGTCAGCGAGAACATCGAGAACATGGGCAGGAAAGCAACTCCTATCCAGGCCGACGTATCAACGTTGGAAGATGTCGAACGCATGTTCGGCGAAGCTAACGACCTATTCGGTAGGGTAGACATCCTTATTTCGAATGCCGGCTTGCGCAAAGACGCCCCGGTCCACTCCATGACCCCGGAGCAATGGGACGACGTTCTTCGCGTACAACTCAAAGGTTGTTTCAACTGCGTTAAGGTCGCACAGCAATACATGGTTCCACAGTGTGATGGCAAGATAGTGATTGTGGCGTCGCCGATTCCCGCCGGAATGGGGTTCCCTGGCCAGGTGAACTACGGCGCTGCCAATGGTGGGCTGATCGGCCTGACGACTTCGCTTGCCACTGAACTCGGTGCCCACAACATCAATGTGAATGCCATCGCGCCGGATTATATCGAGACCCCCATGACGCGCGAGGCCGCCAGGAAGGACGATCTCTACCTGGACGATTTCAAGCAGGCGGCGCTGGCCTTTATTCCACTGCGCCGATTGGGTACGCCTGACGATGTAGCCAGGGTGGCGGTATTCCTGGCGTCGAGCGAATCGAGCTATGTATCCGGACAAGTGATCGGCGTCAAGGGAGGGCCGTAGGCATGCACGACCTCGTCGACACGGAAGATGTGGATGCCGCATCGGAACGGTATTGGCCCGATGAGTTCAAGCAGATCATTCGTACAGGTGTCGCCACGACTTTTGCCGAGCGAGTGCAGGCGGCCGAGGCGTTCACGAGCACCTACCAGGCCCGTTACGCCGAACACTTTGACACCTACCCTGAATTCGTCGAGCGCTTGGCTGAGATGGTGGCGATGGGCGCCGAAAACGGCACCGATGTCCAATTTGAAGTGATCCACAATGCCTTCCGAGACGATGCTCCCTTTCCCGAGCCGCGCCCCTATGCATATTACCTCTGGCCCGAGCCCCTGGACGACGATACCAAACGTGCGTTGCGCCAGAAGATCTGCGAGGAATATCAAAATGTTCACGTATATGAACACATCTACGAGACTCATTACCAGGAGGCCATGGATTTCGAAGGGTTTGTGGACAGAGTAGCCGGCTTGGTAGTTCTTGGCGCCATCAATGGCGCGGACGATATGATTGGGAAACTCTACCGCGCAATCCTCACCGAATCGCCTCTTCCCCCTGCACGACGCCGCCCGAGGCGGCTGCGCTAGCTCATTGGAACCCCTCTCTTCGTATTTGTTCAGATTGACCGTTCAAGATCGACAGGAGACATCCCGGGCAGACAGTTTTTCCTGGAAGGTGACCAAGTACTCCGAGAGAAGGGCCTCGTCGCTGGGTCCGCCAAACAGTTGGCACCCCAGTAAAGACAGCACGAATGAGAAGGAAGCCCCGAGCTTCAGCATGTTCTTCATAGCATCTCCTTTCCGCTTCGGTATTCGTTAGGACAAGAATTGACCAATCCATACTACGCAGATACCCTAAAATGGTAAAAGGGTCGTCCTCAGGATCGATGCTGGGGCAGTCCTGAAGGACTCCTCGAAGTGGGTTTGTGCATGCCCGTCAGTGGCTCTGATAGTCACGAGGCCATTCTCTGAATCAACCGATAATTGTGTACAAGGATGGCGATTGTTCTACTATATCCGTCTGCGGTGGCTTTACGGTCGCTAATTCAAGTCCGATGATCAATACGGATCGCAGCGTCAGCAATATGGAACGCGCCGTGCGTCTGATCGAATGCGGCATGTTCGACCAGAGCAGACTGGTGACCCGTCGTCATTCCTACAAAGATGCGCAGAGCGCTATGAAGCTAGCTTCGAAAAGAAATGATGACTATATAAAAGGGGAGTTCTTGTTTGAGTGAAGCAGGGACATACGTTTGGCATCCAATGCTGTAAGAGCGGCATAGTTATTTAGTTAGCTTGCTGCAAGAAAGGCTGCCCACACAGCACAGTCATCCCACGGGTGATTAAATGAATGAGATTCAAATTCTCGACGCGGGTTATGCGCCGCTGTTCAACGCGATCGTGGCGTGGGCGGGAGAACAAGATGCTATCCGCGCGCTCCTGATCTCAGGATCGGTCGCGAAAGGAAGCGCGGATGCATATAGCGACCTCGACTTCGTTGTCGTCACCCATAAGAGTGCCATTGAAGGTCTGATGGAGGACGTGCATCGGATCATCGATGATGTTGAACCGGTCATTATCGAAAATCGGCTTCCCCCAGGGCGTGCCAGCGTATTAAGCGTCGTAACCGATGGATGGCACCGGATCGACCTCGCCTTTGGTGATCCCGATTCGGGCATTTTGCAGCAGGCTCTCATCCCAGTGTTCGACCCCGATACCCTCTTCGATGGCGTCCCCGATGCGAATGTGTTAGCGCCAGTTGACGCGGATCAGGTCGTAGCCTTGTCGAAGGAGTTTCTTCGTGTCCTTGGCCTATCTGCTGTTGTCCACGGACGCAAGGACGCTCATTCCGCTCATGATGGCTCCAATCTTCTGCGCAACATGTTAATCGAACTATTCCTCATGGAACCTCCTCGACGAACGCGGTCGAGTGCAAAAAAGACCCTGCCACTACTGACGCTTGAGCAGCAGGAAGTCCTCAAATCCCTGCCTCCACTTGCAGACAATCTTGAAATGCTGGTCGTCTTCGACTCGGCTCTAGCTGAAGTCTTCCTGCTCAGAGCGCGACGGCTGATCGAGTCGATCGGTGGTGTCTGGCCTGTTGCGACAGAACAAGCCACGCGAGAATACCTCAAGGGAATGGCGCTCGACTAAGGCGCGGGATTGCGATAGATGAGTTGCACCCGCTGACATTCGGGAGGTACCCCTGAATTCAGTTGTGGTACATGCCATTCAGAGCTCAGTGGTTGCCCTCCGCAATGCAACAGTGAGATTTGCAGCAAAGGAGTGCATAATCCGCCGCATACTCGGACTTTCCAGGGGGTGACCAGTGGACCTGCAAGACATTCTGTATGCGGTTGAGGACGGCGTAGCCCGAATCACTTTGAACAAACCAGACAAGCTGAACGCACTGAGCTGGGACTCGTGGGCAGATATTGAAACGGCCATCGAAGCCGCGAACGAGGACGATGCGGTGCGCTGTGTCCTCATCACAGGCGCCGGCCGCGGTTTCTCGGCTGGGACCGACCTGACGGGTGGCACGAGCGACGCGAGGCCGCGGCCCTACAAGGGGAGGACCGGCGCCCTTCGCACTACGCACCTCTGCACTGCGACGGTCTACCACTGCCGCAAGCCGACAATCGCTGCCGTGAACGGAGTAAGTGTGGGTGCCGGATTGTCACTGGCGCTGGCCTGCGACATCCGCATCGCCTCGGAGACGGCGCGTTTCAGTGCGATCTTCATCAAACGCGGCCTTTCAGCCGACACCGGTGCGACCTGGTTCCTGCCCCGGTTGATCGGCATGGAACGGGCACTCGAAATGTTGTACACAGGCCGCTTGGTCGAAGCGGAGGAGGCCGAGAAGATAGGACTTGTGAGTGAAGTCGTTGCCCCGGACAATCTCATGGAACGCGCAAATGCCCTGGCTCAGGAAATCGCGCGCGGCCCGACGCTGGCCGTGGAAATCAACAAGCGGCTTGCTCGCGAAGGTATGGAAAGGAAGCTTGTGGAGCACATCGAAGCTGAGCAGTTCCTTCAGGAGATCACTCACAAAAGTGAAGACGCGAGAGAGGGTGGTCTGTCATTTATTGAAAAGCGAGAGCCGGTATTCAAGGGGCGATAGACGGGAAGGTAGCCAGCATCTTAGTGTCTGGCGTTCACGACGGAAGCGATGTAGCGTAATCCGAGTTCGGCGAACCGACAAATGTCGAGACAATGCGAGCCGGTCAACGCTATTCCAGTGACGAATCGCCAACTAGCTGTATTTCACCAGGATATGTGGAAATGTTCCGTCTACTATCATGTTTTACGCCATACAATTTCTAGGGTCAGGAGAATCTCATGACAGTAATGGTACAGGTAGAAGCAACCGTCGATAGATCCAAAGTCGAAGATGCGATTGAGTTCTTGAGTGAGAAATTCCCAGAGGCCCGGGTATATGACGGCTGCCAGAACGTCACGGCCTACCTCAATGAGGATGGGGAGACGTTTGTGTTCATTGAGCATTGGGATTCTAAAGAGCAGTTTGAAAACTACATGAACTGGAGGCAGGAATCAGGCACGTTCGGTACTTTTCTGGAAATGCTCGTAGGCGAACCAAACATCCGTTTTTTCGAGCAAACAAGAGCATAGATGTATAACGAACCACTGGAGAAACAGGCGTATAACATGCAGTTGAAGCCGCTCGTTTTCACTCGCTCGGACGTGCCACTGCTGGCTTCGTTTGCGAATGGCTTCGCCATCTTGTCGCAAAACTCCGCCCTCCGCGTCACGCCGCTTAACTGGGTGTTAGGCTGAGGTAAACGCACATGAATTGGGAAGCTATAGGAGCCGTTGGAGAAATACTGGGTGCGATTGGAGTAATTGTGACGCTTGCATATCTGGCCACTCAGATAAAGCAGAACAACAGGCTACTTCACAATTCAATATCCAGGGATGTAAATCAAGGACTAGCACTTCTCAATAGTCGAGTGGCAGACGACGCGGAATTCGCGGACCTCTTTATTAGGGGCTCGGAGGACATAGACTCTCTGACTCCAACCGAGAGACAGCGTTTCTTTGCACATGTGATGGATACATTGAACCTAGCGGTCTATGTCCATGGTGTCCAGAGACATCAACGCGTTACCCCCGCCCGTTTTGACATGGTCCAGATGACTGCTGGTTCCTACCAGAGTTATTCAAGCATTCGAGACATTATTGACTCTGTTGCTGAGTGGTTACCTGACAAAACACTGTTGGAGGAATTTAGGAAGGGCAAGAGAAAGCTGGCAATTACTGCACTGGCGTCCCCAAGCCAAGTGACTGACGCCTAACATGCAGTTCAGGTCGCTCGCTTCGCTCACTCGGACCAGCCACTTCGTGGCTGGCCGCTTAACTAGGTGTTAGGAAGCGTCGTAATGAGATTGCTTACTCTCAGCTTTCTGCTCAGTGTGGTTTGTTGTGCGACCTACGATCGGAGCTACTCCGGCTCGGATCCAAAAGGCGACGCGAGCGATGCAAGGTCATCTCCTACTTTACAGGCTTTGCTTGAGCATTCTTTGGCGAGCCTAAAGACAAGCTCGTACATTATTGCTCTTGATCCGAATCTTTCGCGACAAGCTCGGCTGACGATATCCAGCTCAGGAAGGGAAACAATGGCAGCCAAGCCATGGACCGATAACAATGGGCGGCCCCCTCGAGGAATACTTCTGATTGAGGAGCTCAACATTGAAGGTAATATCGGCTCGATTAGATTTGTGCTGGGCTCGACATCGGGTCCATTCTCTTGTGGTGCCCATGGGAACTGGGAATTCACATGGAACGGCGGCGAATGGGATTCACGGGCATTGGTTTTAGGTGTATGTTAGCAAGCTTGAAGCAACAGCCCCGAGATCTTCCTAACCTGCGGTTGCAGTTCGTTCCGCCAGCAAGCTGGCTCCACAGGACAACCGGCTTCGCCGGTTGCCGCTGAACCATGTGCTATGCAGACTCAGATTGACATACCGAATCTGGTATATATACTATTTTTGGTATGTGGGAAGTCTACGAGCATCGGCGCGTAAATAGACAGTTGTCATAGCTGCCTGTTGAGATTCTGAAGCGCTATGAGAAGTGGAAAGACATCGTGGAGATATCTGGACCTGTTGGTTTACGCCTAATCAGGGGTTTCCGGGATGAAGTACTGAAAGGCGAATGGAAGGGCCATCGGTCGTCCCGCCTAAGTCAGCAATATAGGGTCATATACCGCGTCGATGGCGAGCACCTTATTGTCCAGGTTCTTGAAGTTAATCCACACGATTATAGGAGAAAACCATCGTGAGCGAGTTCAAGAGAGCTAAAAGACGGGTGAAGGTATCACCCGGAGAGTCGGTCCGAATCATCAGAGAGTTACAGGGGTTTAGCCAGAATGAATTGGCTAAGAGAACTGGAATACCTCAATCAACCATTTCTGCAATTGAGCGAGACCGCATTAACCTGGGAGTTGAGAGAGCGAAGACTCTGGCTAAGGCGCTCAAGTGCCATCCTGCGATCCTGGTGTTCCCTGGCTGGGATGTGAATCGTGAATCAGCAGCATAACAAGTGGTTCAACCCGCTCCCTTCGGTCGCTCGGACTTATTCGCCGCTACGCGTCGAAACGGCGGCCGGTCAACCATGTGTTAGGCGTATGCGTCGCATACTACTTGAAACATGAATTCCCAGCACTTCTCAAATTGGATTCAAATAGTGACCGGTATAGCCGTTTTGATTGGTATCGGCTTAATCCGCAAAGTAAAGAAATTCGTGTTCATGGGTGGATACTTTCCGGATTCCTCAGTGAACGAATGGTATGTAGAGAACACAAGTGGAGCAGAGTGGAATTGGTGGGGATTCGGGAGTAAGAACACCACCATGCTAAGCATCAAATCCATTGCTGGAATGGGGAAACCGGTCACATACGTCGGTGCCGAACAAGGGATCCGGATCCTAGTCGGACAAGAAATGGCAACCCGGCTAGGACGGCATCACCCTACGACGGAGGCATTCTATCTGTCCAGATGGTTGACCAAAGAGAACGAAGGGTCGTTAGAGGTCGAGTTAGCAAGGGAGAATCCTGCTTACGATGAGATCACGTTGTTCCATCTCGTTGAGGGTGGTGTTGGGCAGTATTTTGATCGCGTCAGTGGGCAAGCGCAGCTAGACGCAAACGGGGCAAACACCTGGTTGCCGGGTGACACGAATCAAAGCTATTTGACAATTCGAAGTGGCGTTGAAGGAGAATTGGCGCAAGTCATTACCGATCGCATCACAGGTCGTTTTTAGTGGTCATTTGAGGTCTTAGATAACTTGGCACCACATCGGCGGCCGTTAAGCTGGGTAGCAGGCAACAGGAAAACCTGCATGAAGACGAGAACGGAAAAGGAAATGCTGGCACTTATCATTGGCTTTGCAAACGTCGATGATCGGGTGCGAACCGTGCTAATGAACGGTTCCAGAGCGAACCCGAACGTCGTCAAGGATCCGTTCCAGGATTATGACGTTGCGAACTTCGTGACAGACGTTGAACCATTCAGAGACGAAGCGTACGTGCTTCCTCATTTCGGTGAAGCGATTGTAGTAGAGCAACCGTTGATTGGTCCCTGGCCTCCGGCAGATGCGGATGGAAGTTACCACAACTACAACATGCAGTTGGTGGATGGAAACCGTATCGATCTGTCTTTCTTTCACGTGGATACTTTGAATGATCGGCTCACGGACAGCCTTACAGAGGTACTACTCGACAAAGACGGTGTAATCCCGTCACTCCCCCCTGCCAACGAGAGTAGTTATTTCATCACCGAACCTACCCGGCAACTGTACGACGGTTGCTGTACCGGGTTCTTCTTTGCCTTGGGATCCCATATTCCAAAAACCATTTGGCGCAAGAACCTGCCACTCCTTAAGTTCCACACAGAGGCATGGCTACGCGAATCGGTAGTGATGATGCTGGGTTGGGAAATTGGGATACGAACCGGATGGGAGAAATCATTGGGGTCCAAGGGTAAGTACCTGGAGCGCCACTTGGCCCCGGACGTCTGGAATGAATACAAGAGCACTTACGTCGATTCTGACTACGATAGACTGTGGGAATCTTTGTTTCTGTTCTACAGAATATTCAAGAAGTCTGCAGAATTCGTCGCGGAAAGGCGTGGCTTCTACTTCCCTCAGGAAAAGGCAGCAAATGTACTGGCGTTCTTAGAACATGTGAGGACGCTGCCGGCAGATGCAAGACGGATATACTAGTATGTGGAAAGAGTAGGCGTGCGTGATGAAGGATGAGCCCGTTGGTGGTGTTCACTGGAGTTTCTGGGTAATCGGCGCTGTCGCGCTTATCTGGAATGTCATGGGCGCCGTAAATTTCTTCGTACAGATGAATCCAGATGTGCTCGCTGCATATCGCGAGTCCGAACGCGCGATAGTCGAAGGTCGACCCGTATGGGCCACTACAGCTTTTGCGGTAGGCGTTTTCGGCGGTGCGCTTGGCTGCCTTCTGCTTTTGCTCAGGAAGTCGGCTGCGTACTATTTGTTTATCGTATCACTACTTGGCGTGACTGTGACAATGGTCCATACCGTTAGCCTTGGAATCGACTTTGGTCTTGGCGAAATATTGGGGATTATTTTGATGCCGCTTGTCGTGGCGGCATTCTTGATCTGGTATTCGAAGCAGGCCGAGAGCAAA
>JASMJM010000039.1 GCA_030749725.1 Pseudomonadales bacterium
AAGATCGTTCGGGTCATGGATAGCGGCATTGGTATCAATTTGGCTGACGGTATGGACGATGCGTGCATAGACGCGCTGCTGCAATTTTCCAGTGGTTCGGATTCGCAACCTTCAGAAATGCCGGCAGCTGGTCCCGCCCGATCTAACAGGGATAGGCGCCCCAACGCGACTAGTGACACTCGCACAGGAACAGCCTCGAGCGCCACAAGCACGGAACAAGCAACTTCGGCGGATGAGACGAACGCGATCAGCCAGATCAGCCAGATCAGTCAGGAAGGTTCCAGGGAGATCATTGCGAAGTGTCGTCTGCAGGTGGTAGACGTCGTGCCGGAGATGAATGCTGACTTCTTTGATTATATGGACAATGAACTGATGACGCTGGCCCGAAATGCGTCCAGCAATGCGGCGCAGAGCGGTTTCTTTGCTGCCATGAACAATCTGGAAAGCGCCAAAGACACGGTCGGGCAGAAATTCATCGATGAAATTCTGCGTCAGATAGACGAGCCTCAGCAGCTCGAAACCATATTGACGAAACGTCGGGAGATGGAGGACAAGCAACGAGAGCAGCAGGAGTCGGGTCGAATCAGGCTCTCCTTGGTAAATGCCGATGAATTTGAGGACTGGTTGACTGTAGCGAATATCATTAGTCGAACCGAGAGAATGTATACCAAGTACCTGGAAGAGATTCAGATTCGACTGGGTCTGATTGAGGAATCCTGGTCTCACAATGAGGTCAATCCTTTCGGCCCTGCCGTGTTCACAAAGGCCTTTGATGATGCCATCAGGTTTGTCGATCTCAGCAAGGAGATGCGTCAAGAGGTCTTCAACGGTTTTGAGATGACGGTCGCACCCCTTTTCAGAAGGTTGTACATCTCCCTTACCGAGTTGCTGGAAGGCAGTGGGCTGTTTCCAGACATCGATGAAGCATACGTTACTGCTGCAGCGGCGCGCAAAGCTGCAGAAAGTGGCCGCAGCGACCCTGTCGAAGATGAAGCTCCCGAAGAGCAAGAAGAATCCGCTGCGCAAGCGGATGAAGAAGCTGTCGGCCAGGCGGATGGAGAATCTGCCGGCCGAGCGCATCGAGGATCAACAGACCGGCCGTACCAGGAATCTACCGGCGCGCCGGCAGAGAGCGCTGGTCAACAGGTTGACGATGCAGATTTTGACGCCGAAGAGGAAGAACCGCAGGTAATACCTGCGCAGAGACCACAACGCAGGGCATCGCCACAGGGCGGCGCGAGACGCAGTGCGTCAGGCGGACGCAGATCCAAGACCCGTCAGACTCTGCAGAACCTTTATAGTACTGTTAGGACCCTGGCGCAGCAGATGGATGATGGGGCTATAGAGGACGAGGAGATAGACGAAGAAAATCTCTACAGGTTGGAGGACATTCGCGGCGCCCTTTCCACCATGCAGCAGCAGCAGTTGCAGGCTCCGGTTTCTGGGCCAAGGCAAAGTGTAACAAAAGGCATAATCGAAGCACTTGAGCAAGGCGGCGACGGACGCCGAGTCTCCCCTGTAGCGAGAGAGAATCTGGAAGTTGTTGAGAATCTGGTGGATACCTTCGAGCAGGATTCAATCTTATCGACGAGTGCCAAAGACTGGATGCGTCAGCTGGAAATCACCCTTGATAAAGTGGCAACGGAGGACAGTGATTTTCTCAATGAGGAGCAACCCCATGCTGCTCTGGAAGTGCTCGACCAGCTGGCGAATTTGGGTGCCAGTGAATCAGGAAGTGTCAAACGAAGCGTTGACAAGGTCGTTAGCAGGATCGTCGAGAACTTTGACGACAACAGTGGTGTATTCGATGAGGCGTTGACTGAATTACAGCCGCTACTGGAGCGCCAAACCAGAGCCTATACCGGAAATATAGAGCGAACGGTAAAAGCCAGCGAAGGCCGGCACACGCTAAGTAACGCCCAGAATGCGGTCGTCAGCGAAATAGGCAACCGGGTTGGCGGACAGCGAATACCTGATGTATTACTGAAACTTCTGGTTCCAGGCTGGCGTAACCTGTTGGTGAATACCCATCTGCGCCAGGGCGAGGAGAGTGAGGATTGGCAGCAGCACCTCCGTGTGATAGATCAATTGATGCTGCACATGGATGAGACGGCCGATCCGAAACAATCCCCTGGATATCTGAGCCCCGAGGAACTCATAGGCGAGATTGAATCCGGTCTTGAATCGATAGCCTACGAACCTGGGCAGAGAGCGCCGCTGGTCAACTCGCTGCGACGCCTCCTTGTCGACAAAGTGGAAGTGGAGGATGACGATCTGGTCGAAGTGCCCACTGAAGAGGTCGCCGGTGCGATCGGATTAGTGGCGCTGGAGGACAAAACCAAGCAGCGGCAGGTGATACTCGATGAGAAGGAGTCCCATCCGGACTGGATGAAATGGTATCAACGAGCCCTCGCATTGCATGTCGGTGAATGGCTTGAAATCAACGACGATGGTGACGAGGGGCAAGTCGCCATCGTGGCGTGGGTGGCGGAAGATGCGAGCAACTTTGTCTTTGTGAACCGAAGGGGAGTGAAGACCCATGAACTGATGACGGAGGAGGTCACAGCCCTGTTACTGAACGGGGATGCCAGAATTCTGGAGGAGTCGGACATACCCCTTACGGAAAGAGCGTCCCATCGAATGCTGCAGGATATGCACAACCAGCTGACTCACCAGGCTGCTCACGATGAACTTACCGGTCTGGGCAATCGCAAGGAGTTTGAAAGACAGGTGCAACGTGCTCTCGTTGATTCCAAGTGTCTTAATGTGCAACACGTGGCAGCCTATCTCGATCTGGACCAGTTCAAGGTGATCAACAATACCAGCGGGCATGAGGCCGGTGACGCGTTGTTGGTAGACATGGCAGGAGAGATTCAAGGCGTGCTGCCCAAGGAGGGCTGTTTTCTGGCCAGACTGGGAGGCGACGAATTCGGTATTCTGCTGGAAAGCTGTGAGCCGGAAGAGGGTGAGGAGATCATCCTTAATCTGTGTACAGCTATCAGAAAATATCGATTCGACTGGAAAGATGCGCAGTACAATTTAACCACCAGCGGCGGGTGTGTATTCATCGACGCCGACACTGAATCCGTGGCGGAAATACTGCAGGCTGCTGAAACCGCCTGTTTTGCTGCCAAGGAGGCCGGACGCGACAGAATCCAAATCTATCAGGCTGGGGATTCGGAATTGACCCAGCGCCATGGTGTCATGGAATTCGTGTCCCAGATCGATAAGGCACTGGAGGAGGACCGCTTCGTACTGAATTGCCAGAAGATATCCCCGATTGGGGACGGCGATGAACACGCGCACTATGAGATTCTGCTGACGGTACTGGATGACAACAATGAACCGATGCCGCCCCAGGATTTTATCGTGGCAGCGGAAACCTATAACAGGGCGGCAGCGATCGACCGATGGGTCATCAAGAATGCATTCCAGTGGATCGCCAGCAACATCCTCAAGCTTGACGATCTGGGTGCATTTTCAATTAACGTCTCCGGTAATTCGCTCAACGAAGATGGCTTCATGGAGTTTGTGCTGGAGCAGTTCAGCGAGACACGATTGCCCGCCTCAAGGATCTGCTTCGAGATAACGGAAACGTCAGCGATCGCCAGCCTGACCGGAGCAATCGAATTCATGGAGGCGATGCGTGTCACAAGAGTACAGTTCTCTCTGGATGATTTTGGTACCGGACTGTCCTCCTACTCCTATCTGAGGAACCTTCCCGTCGATTATCTCAAGATAGACGGCGCTTTCGTCAAGGATATTGTCACTAATCCAAATGACTATGCCGTGGTGAAATCGATCAACGAGATTGGACACTTCATGGGTAAGAAGACCATCGCCGAGTATGTGGAAGACGATAAAGCCCTGGCGATACTCAAAGAGATCGGCGTGGATTTTGCGCAGGGGTACGGAATCGAGAAGAAAATGCCCCTCTCTGAGCTTGTTTAGAACCAGCTCGCCAGGAACTGTCTTATCAACAACTAGCTTAACTGGAATTACAGGGCATTAATCAAGTCGCTGATCGTCTCGATTATCTCATCTGCCTGCTCGTCGGATATTATCAGTGGCGGCAGCAATCTAACCACTTTGTCGACAGTGACATTTATTAGGATGCCTTTCTCCTTAGCTTGCTGAACCAGTTCGGCGCAGGGTATGTTGAGCTCGATCCCCAACATCAAACCCTTGCCGCGGATATCCTGAATGCGGTTGGAGCCAGATAGTTTCTGGCGAAAAGACTCCAGCATTCTGTCACCAAGTTGTGCCGCTCTCTGCGCGAGCTTTTCCTTCTCGATTGTCTCGATCACCGAGAGGGCCACGGCGCAGGCCAGCGGGCCCCCGCCGAAAGTTGAGCCGTGATTGCCCGGTTGCAGGACAGTTGCGGCATCGCCCCTCGCCATGCAGACACCGATGGGAAATCCGTTTGCTAACCCCTTGGCCGTGGTGACGATATCGGGAAGAATTCCGGCATGCTGGTAAGCGAAGTATTCTCCGGTCCTGCCGTTACCACTTTGCACCTCATCCAGAATCAGGAACCAACCCTTTTGATCACAGATATCGCGTAGCTCCTTGAGGTATTGATCATCTGCAATCTGGATTCCTCCTTCGCCCTGAATGGCTTCAATCAAAACAGCGATCACACCGGTGTTGTTCTCGCCAATTTTACGAAATGCATCGATGTCATTGAACGGCGCCCTGACAAAACCGTTAACAAGGGGCTCGAAGCCGGCCTGAACCTTCCTGTTGCCGGTAGCCGTCAGTGTTGCCAAGGTGCGACCGTGAAAAGATCCGTCCGCGACGACGATGCTGGGATTGGCGACGGAGTTTTTATTGCCGTGGAGCCTGCTGATCTTGATTGCACATTCATTGGCTTCTGCGCCCGTGTTCGCAAAGAAGACGCTGTCCATCTTGGATATACGCACCAGATTTTCCGCCAGTTCCTGCTGCAGGGGAATCTGGTACAGGTTGGAGGTATGCATCAACTGGCCGGCCTGATCGGCGATGGTCTTCGTTACCTTTGGATGGGCATGCCCCAAGGCACAAACGCCGAGTCCCGCCAGAGCATCCAGGTAGCGGTTGCCCTCCGTGTCATATAGCCAGGCACCTTCTCCCTTGACGAATCCTACCTGCAGACGCCCGTAGGTGTTCATGATCGGATCAACCATCTGGTAACTCCCGTAGAAGAGTGGCGGAGAACTGTGACCCCAATGGGTCGGGCTACTCTCCGGCACCCTCCTGGTTCTCATCCGGCAAAAAGCACACAGAATAGAACAAAGAGATTCCAGTTACCACAAGTGGTGTCAGCAGTGTGCTCTGCGCCGCATTTGTTCTAGACTAGATCTGATCCCATTCATTGACGAGCGTCATGACACCGATTGAATTGAGCATATTGATCAGCAGGGTGGAATCGATCTGCCAGGAGATGGGGGTCGTTCTGCGCCGGGCTGCATTCTCCCCCAATATCAAAGACAGGCTGGATTTTTCCTGTGCGCTGTTTGACAGCAAGGGTGAACTGTTCGCACAGGCCGCACATATTCCGGTTCATCTGGGCAGTATGGCTTATGCCATGTCCGACATCGTGGCGGATCTGGACTGGCGACCAGGAGATGTACTGGCCCTCAACGACCCCTTCCTGGGGGGTACGCACTTGCCGGACGTTACGCTTATCTCGCCACTGTTCTACCAGCGTAAACTGATCGCGTTTGTCGCCAATCGAGCCCATCACGCCAATATTGGTGCCAAGTCACCGGGATCCATGCCGATTTCGCACTCCCTTGAGGAGGAGGGACTGGTGATTCCACCGACCTTTTTGGTGCGCGCTGGCAAACCGGTCCGAGAGGAGATGGATAAACTGGCCGGCATCGACAGTAACGAAGACGTTTCACAAGGAACCGTCATCGGAGACTTTTCAGCACAGATGAGCGCCAACAGGGTAGGGTTGCAGCGATTGGCGTCTCTGCTTGAAGTGGATGGACAGGAGTCGTTTCGGAGCGGTATCGGGGAGATCAATGACTATGGCGAGAGATTGGCTAAATACAGCCTGAGTACGATTCCTGCCGGGATCTACTCCTTTGCCGATGTGATGGATGACGATGGCTGTGGTAACGAGGACATCGTGGTTGCGACTCAAATGGAAGTATCGGCAGACTCCGTCGCTTTAGATTTTTCGGGCAGTTCCCGTCAGGTTCAGGGAAACGTCAACTGTCCAATTTCGGTCACCGCAGCGGCCGTCTTCTATGTCTTTCGCTGCCTGTTACCGGAGTATGCCCCGGCCTGTGCCGGCACCTTCAGATGTATATCGATCCACGCACCGGAAGGCTCGCTGATCAATGCCAGGCGGCCGGCGGCGGTTGCCGCTGGCAACGTGGAGACCTCCATGCGCATAGTGGATGTGGTTCTGGGTGCTCTGCAGCAGGCGATCCCTGACGCGATCCCGGCAGCCAGCCAGGGAACGATGAACAATGTCGCTATGGGAAGCAGAGGCGTTGCCGGATTCTGGGACTATTATGAAACCGTTGCAGGTGGCTGCGGCGGCCACCCGCTCGGCCCGGGTCTGGCTGCAGTTCAGTCCCACATGACCAATACCCTCAATACACCGATCGAAAGCGTGGAGATGCACTATCCTTTGCGCATCAGGCGTTATGCGCTTAGAGAGGGATCGGGTGGTGCCGGATTGCATCGCGGCGGCGATGGATTGATCAGAGAGTTCGAGTTCTTAACGCCCACCGAAGTAACCCTGTTGAGCGAGAGGAGAACGCACGCGCCGTGGGGACTTAACGGGGGAGAACCCGGTCAAGTGGGAAAGAACCTGCTAAATGGCCAGCCGCTACCGGGTAAATGCCAGTTTACTGCCCAGCGGGCAGACCGGCTTACCATCATCTCGCCGGGCGGGGGTGGCTGGTCCCCGCGACAGAGTGCGAATCGCACCAGCATGTAGGCGACGCGCGCCAGCATGTAGGCGAAACGAAGGATACAAAGTCACAATCCGCTGCCAAATAGGTTAAACTTGCCAGCTGCATTCACAAGAGGCTAATAGAGAGTTCGGTTATGGATATCCTGGAAACAATAAAAGAGCAGATTGAGAGTAACACCATATTGATTTACATGAAGGGTTCACCCGACCAGCCTCAGTGTGGATTTTCCGCTCAGACCACTCAGATACTAAAAGCTTGCGGCGAGAGATTTGCTTTTATCGATATTCTTGCCAACCCCGATATCCGAGCCAATCTACCCCAGTACTCCAACTGGCCCACCTTTCCGCAACTGTTTGTCGAAGGTGAACTGGTCGGTGGCTGTGACATAGTCACCGAACTGTATGAGAACGGTGAACTTGAGCCTATGGTCAAGCAGGCTGCGAAAAGAGCGGAACAGGCAGATACTTAACGGTAACCTCTGCTGCTGCAAAGGTTACTGGCCCATCGCAGAATTGATGGGCCACCCCCCGAGCTGCTGCCAGCGATTGACAATCCAACAGAATAAATCAGCGGTCTTAGCGCAGTCGTATAAAGCCGAGTGTGCTTCTACACTATCAAACTCGATCCCGGCTAGAGGGCAGGCGCGCGAAAGCACTGTTTGACCGAAGGCAAGCGCACCCAACGTTGCCGTGTCAAACGTAGAGAAGGGATGGAAAGGATTCCTCTTCATGCCGCTGCGCTCGACTGCCGCTGACAGAAAACTGAGATCGAATGCCGCATTGTGAGCCACCATGATGGCTCGGCTGCAGCCTGAATTCTTTATGTTCGCTCTGATTCCGGCGAATATTTTGCTGATCGCTTCTTTTTCCGGTACGGCGAGCCTTAAAGGATTGGTTGGGTCGATGCCTGTAAACTCCAGGGCTGCGCGTTCGATGTTCGCCCCTTTAAAGGGTTCAATATTGAAAAAGAAACGATCAGATGGCACCAACTGGCCGGAGTCATCCATTTCTATGGTGATGGCCGCCATCTCGAGTAACGCATCGGTCTGCGAATTGAAACCACCGGTCTCGACATCAACAACTACCGGCAGGAAGCCTCTGAAACGCTCGGCGATGAGCATGTTGTTATCGGTCACGTGAATCCCTTTTGTTTGAGCTTATTGAAAATTACCGCCAGTGATCATCCGGATTTGGATCCGTGCGTCGGGTGCCCATCTCCAGCTAGTATTCTTACCGCAAACATTTTTGCCCTGTCGCATTATTTCCGTGAATTATGACTAGCGGATGGACACTGGCTAGGCGCCCCCGGCTAGGCAGTCACTGACCAACGAATCTCCTGACCGCTCCTGATCGGAACCAGGTGCTGATCCCCGAAACTCAATCGGTCCGCCACCAGCCAGGGCCTCTTCTCGAGCTGAATGGTGTCGCTGTTTCTGGGTAGACCATAGAAGCTGGCGCCAAAATGGCTGGCGAATCCCTCCAGCTTGTCCAGAGCGCCTGCCTCGTCGAAAACTTCAGCGTAGAGTTCTATGGCAGCGTGGGCCGTGTAGGCCCCGGCTGCACATCCGCTGCAGTCTTCCTTCGCCGATTGAGCATGAGGGGCTGAATCGCTGCCCAGAAAATACTTGCTGCTGCCGGAGGTGGCTGCCTTTATCAGTGCTTGTTGATCAGCGCGCTCCTTGAGTATCGGCATACAGTAATAGAGTGATTTCATGCCATCGGCCAGCAGGTGGTTTCGGTTATATAGAAGATGATGAACAGCGATCGTAGCAGCAACATTGGCCGGAGACGATTGCATGAATTGGACCGCCCCTGCTGTACTTATGTGCTCAAACACGATCTTCAATTCAGGGAAGCTCTTTACCAGATGATCCAAGTGCCTATCGATAAAGACGGCTTCGCGGTCAAATACATCCACGCCGGGATCTGCCACCTCGCCGTGAATCAGCAATGGGATTCTTTGTAACGTCATCTCCTCGAACAATGGGTAGATGGATTCCATCTTTTGAACGCCCGCATCTGCATTGGTGGTGGCGCCGGCAGGATAGAATTTGAATGCCCGGATCAATCCCGACTGGCCAGCCTGCTTGACAGTCTCCGTCGTTGTTCGATCCGTCAGATACAGGGTCATCATCGGCTCAAAGGCTGAATCATCCGCCAGGTGCGCCAGGATTCTTCGCCGATACTGACTCGCCATCTCGACGTTGGTCACGGGGGTCGCCAGGTTAGGCATGACGATGGCGCGACCAAAATAGCGGCTTATATCCTTGACCGTATCGCGCAGCACCGGGTCGTCCCGCAGGTGAACATGCCAATCATCCGGACGCGTGATCTCAATGCTTTGCATCAATTTCGCTTATTAAAGACGGCTCTTCGATTTTGGCAGCTATTGTACTAGTTAGTCGCTGCCGCCGGCCAGCTTCCACCAGGCTCCGAGCCGGTGCGTCAAATGGCGTTACTAGAAAGATCTAGCTAGTGTCCATCCAGAAATAGGTGTTTTTGACGACATCAAAGCGACAGGGTAGAAATGTTTGCTGTAAAAACAATAACTTGAGATGGGCACCCGAAGCCCGGACTTTAAATACGGATGGGCACTAGCTAAACTAGCGCCTTCTCTTTCGGCACCACTGGAGTGGAGATGGGGGACATCAACAAGATCGTTCTAGCTTATTCAGGCGGACTGGACACTTCGGTAATCCTCCGCTGGCTGGAGGAGAACTACCACTGTGAGGTGGTGACCTTCACGGCTGATCTGGGCCAGGGCGAGGAGCTTGATCCGGCACGGCAGAAAGCCACCTCGATGGGGGTCAAAGAGATCTACATCGAGGATCTGAGAGAGGAATTTGTCCGTGATTTCGTCTTTCCCATGTTCCGTGCCAATACCATCTATGAGGGTGAATACCTGCTCGGGACTTCCATCGCCAGACCGCTGATCGCCAAGAGGCTGGTCGAAATAGCCGCAGAGACCGGGGCACAAGCCATCGCCCACGGTGCCACTGGCAAGGGAAATGATCAGGTACGATTTGAGTTGGGTGCCTACGCCCTGGCGCCGGACATCAAGGTGATCGCGCCCTGGCGGGAGTGGGATCTCAATTCCAGGGAAGCCCTGCTTGAATATTGCGAACTGCACCAGATCAAGGTGGAGAATAAACGGGATGGGGAGAAATCCCCCTACTCCATGGATGCCAATCTGCTACACATCTCCTATGAAGGCGGGATTCTGGAAGATCCGTGGGCTGAACCGCAAGAACCCATGTGGCTGTGGAGCGTCTCTCCCGAGGATGCTCCCGATCAGGCTACCTATATCGAGTTGAGCTACCGCAACGGTGATGTCTTTGCCCTCGATGGTAAGGAGATGAAGGCGGCTGAAATCCTGACCGAACTCAACCGCCTCGGTGGTGAAAACGGCATCGGCCGGGTGGATATCGTCGAGAACCGATTTGTTGGCATGAAGGCCAGAGGCTGTTATGAAACTCCAGGTGGCACGATTCTGTTGAAAGCGCATCGGGCCATGGAGTCCATTACCCTGGATAGGGAGGTCGCCCATCTGAAAGATGAATTGATGGCCCGTTATGCCAGCTTGATCTACAACGGCTACTGGTGGTCGCCCGAACGACTGGCACTGCAGGCACTGATCGATCAATCGCAGCAGTTCGTGATGGGAAGGGTGCGGCTGAAATTGTATAAGGGCAATGTAGTCGTTGTTGGCAGGGAGTCACAGCAGCAGAGCCTGTATGACGATCAAATAGTCACCTTTGAAGATGACGCAGGCGCCTACGATCAAGCCGATGCCACCGGATTCATTAAGCTGAACGCCCTGCGCCTCAAGATTGCTGCCAAGCTGGGGCGGAAGATCTGACACAACACGCGCTGTCGGCAGCCACGTGATGAAAAGGCAATCTGCTGTTACCCCTTACTGACCTCGTTTTTTTGCACTGGCTGCGGCGACAACGACATCTCGTTAGGCCGGATCCAGCTATAGCACTTTCGCTTTATACTCACACAGGTCCACGATCCCGCAGCTACTGCAATTCGGTGTACGAGCTGTACAGACATAACGCCCATGCAGGATCAGCCAGTGATGGGCATGGCGCATAAACTCATCGGGGATCACCTTCAGCAGATTTTTCTCGACTTCCAATACGTTCCGTCCCGGTGCGAAATTGATCCGGTTGGCAATGCGAAATATGTGGGTATCCACCCCCATGGTGTGCTGGCCGAATGCGGTGTTGAGGATTACGTTGGCCGTCTTGCGGCCGACCCCCGGCAGTGCTTCCAGTTCGGGCCTTGTGGCAGGGACCTCGGAGTCGTGCCGATCGATGAGCAGTCGACAGGTCTTGATGATATTGCTTGCCTTGCCGTTGTAGAGTCCGATGGTACGGATAAAGGTCTTCAGTTTCTCTTCACCGAGGGTGAGTATCCCCGTTGGGGTGTTGGCTACAGCAAACAGTTTAGTGCTGGCCTTGTTAACGCTGATATCGGTCGCCTGGGCGGACAGAATCACACAGATGAGTAGCTCAAAAGGGCTGTCGTGAGTCAACTCAGTGCTGGGGTTTGGGTTTGCGTCCCTCAATCGGACCAATATATCGAGGCGTTTCTGACGGTTCACGTGGGAAAGGACACTACGTCACCTTCATCCCTGGCTCCGCACCTTCGTCAGCTTGCAGTAGCCAGATTTCCTTGCCACCGGGGCCGGCAGCAAGGACCATGCCCTCGGAAACACCGAATTTCATCTGTCTCGCCTTTAAGTTCGCGACCATCACCGTGAGCTTGCCTTCGATGTCTTTGGGCGCATAGGCAGCCTTGATTCCGGCAAAGACGGATCTGGTTTCACTGCCGATGTCGAGGGTAAGTTTCAGTAATCTGTCGGCGCCCTCGACCAGTTCAGCCTTAACGATTCTGGCGACGCGAAGATCTACTTTAGCGAAATCATCGTATTCGATTTCGGCTACTTCGTTGACCGGGTCGGCGGCTGCAGCTTCCGGCTTCTCCCGGGAAGCCTCGATCATCGCATCTACCTGACTAGTCTCGATGCGAGTCATCAGCGGCTTGAATTTGTTGATTCGATGGCCTACCAGCAGTGCACTTCTGTTGTCCCATGTCAGGGATTCGACGTTGAGGAACTTCTCAGACTCAGTTGCCATGTTGGGAAGCACCGGTTTCAGATAGGTGATGAGCAGCCGAAACATATTGATGCCGTTCGAACAGACCTCCTGTACCTCTTTCTCATTGCCTTGCTCGCGGACCAGTATCCACGGCTTATACTCATCGATGTATTGATTGGCGCGATCCGCCAGATTCATAATCGTTCGGATGGCTTTGCTGTATTCACACTGCTCATAAAAGTCTGCGATCGAGTCTCCCGCTGCCACCATGTCGCCGATCAGGTCAGTAGACGTGGGTACATCTGCCAGCAGACCGGCGAATCCCTTGTTGATAAATCCGGCACAGCGACTGGCGATATTGACCACCTTGCCGACCAGATCGGAGTTCACCCGCTGTGGAAAATCCGTCAGATTGACATCCAGATCATCAACTCCCTTCAGTTTGGCTGCATAGTAGTAACGCAGATATTCCGGATTGAGGTGTTGGAGGTACGTTCGGGCGTTGATAAAGGTACCCCGGGACTTGGACATTTTGAGCCCGTCGAAAGTGGTAAAGCCGTGAACATGCACCGCCGTCGGGGTCCTATATTCCGCGCACCTCAGCATAGCCGGCCAGAAGAGGGCGTGAAAGTTGACGATATCCTTGCCGATGAAGTGGTGCACTTCACGCTGCGAGTCTTTCTTCCAGTAGTCATCGAACTCCAGACCTTCTGTCCAGTCACATAGGTTCTTTAAACTTGCCATATAGCCGATGGGTGCATCCAGCCAGACGTAAAAGTATTTACCCGGCGCGTCCGGTATTTCAAAGCCGAAATAGGGTGCATCCCGGCTGATGTCCCAGTCCTTAAGACCTGCCTTCAGCCACTCAGCCAACTTGTTGGCAACCTGCTCCTGCAGCGTCCCGCTTCTGGTCCATTCGCTCAGAAAATCCTGGAACTTTGAAAGGGTAAAGAAATAGTGGTCCGACTCCTTTTCGATCGGCTCAGCACCTGAGATTGCCGACTTGGGATCGATGAGATCGGTGGCGTCATAGGTCGCGCCGCACGCTTCACAATTGTCACCATACTGGCCTTCGGTCTTGCACTTGGGACATGCGCCGATGATATAGCGGTCTGCCAGAAACAGGTTTCGCTCCGGATCGAACAGTTGCTTCACTGCACGTACCGCGATCATGCCCGCATCGCGACAACGGTTGTAGATCTGCTCGGCGAAGAACCTGTTCTCGTCGGAGTGGGTGGTGTAGTAGTTGTCGTAGTTGATGTGGAAGTCCTGGAAATCCTCCTGATGTTCCCGGTTGATGGTTTTGATCAGCTCCTCCGGCGTTATTTCCTGTTCATCCGCCTTCAGCATGATCGCCGTTCCGTGGGTATCGTCGGCACATACGCTGATGCAATCGTGACCCCGCATGCGTTGAAATCTGACCCAGATGTCGGTCTGGATGTGTTCCAACAGGTGACCGAGGTGAATGGCGCCGTTGGCATTTGGGAGGGCGCTGGTCACTAGCATATTGCGTTTGGCTTCAGTGTTCATAAACGGGAAGTACGGCTGCATTAGGAGGGGCCTCATTATATAGCTTGCAGAATGATTTTATTCACTCGAGCTTGTTTTTTTGTCGGACTGATTTGTCATGTCCATTGGACCAGGCCATCCGGTCCCCGAGCTCAAGATTGACGAGGGGTGTTAGGAACCTTAGTTGAGCAATGGTCTTTCGGGGGAATTCACTTCATAATCCGGCATTGAGTGATTAATCCGTAAACAGTAGTGAGTTTCTGTTATGTCCGTTTCATATGATGAGATAAAAGACGCCCTGCGAAAGGCGTCGGATCCCTATACCGGGATCGAGTTTGCCAACTGTCTTGACGGCGTGTCGGTAGAGAAGGAGAGAGTTGTTATTCAGTTGGAGTTCGGTTATCCGGCTGAAGGCAAACGTGAAGAAACCATCGCCTCAGTTCGTGCTGCAGTGGCTGCTGTTTGCGGTGGAATGGAGGTGGAAGTCGAGTTGGGCATGAATGTGCTGCCAAGCGTTCCAGGCAAGGTCCCCAGAGTGGAGGGGGTAAAGAACGTGATTGCGGTTGCCTCCGGCAAGGGGGGCGTCGGTAAGTCGACCGTAGCTGTCAACCTGGCATTGGCTCTGAGTAAAGAAGGTGCCAGCGTAGGATTGCTGGATGGGGATATATACGGTCCCAGCATGGGCATGATGCTGGGCGTACCCGAGGCCGCACGGCCACGGGTCATCGATGAAAACAGCATGGAACCGATCACAGTCCACGGTATGCAGTGTATGTCGCTTGCATTTGTCATGTCAGGCAACATGCCCGCTGTTTGGCGTGGTCCGATGGCCAGTGGTGCGTTCCAACAGTTGATTGAGCAGACAGCGTGGCAAGCGGTCGATTATCTGGTCGTGGATCTGCCCCCTGGGACCGGCGACATCCAACTGACCCTGGCTCAAAAGGCACCGGTGAGCGGCGCGATCATCGTGACTACTCCGCAGGATATCGCATTGCTGGATGCAGTTAAGGGGATAGAGATGTTCCGCACGGTGGAGATTCCGGTCATCGGGCTGGTGGAGAATATGAGCGTGCATATCTGTACCAACTGTGGTCACAGGGAGCACCTGTTCGGGGAGGGCGGCGGAGCGGAAGTTACCCGGACGTACGAGACCGAGTTGCTGGCTGAACTACCCCTTTCGGGAGATATCAGAGCGTTGAGTGATAGCGGCACGCCCCCGGTGGTATCTGATCCGGACGGTGAGGTCGCACAGATTTTCCGGGAAACGGCCCGCCGCATTGCCGCGGACCTGCACAAGCGGGTTATCGAACACAAGGTGGTTATACCGATCGTGCAGATCCACGATCCATCCTAGCCCTGCCGCAGTCCTCCGGATGCATCGACCGATTTCCGGATTTACGTGGTGCTAGGGTTTCTTGAAGACAAGAAAGAGCCGGTCGGTCTGACCTGTGACCGAGGCGTCACCGACTTCCAAATCGAGGGCATCATTCTCCCGGAAGAACATATTGGATGCTTTTTCCAACTCAAAACCGACTGCCTGTACTTCGAGAATTACCTGAACGGGGTCTTCTCGACGTCCCAGGGCACGGGTCTCCGGCTGCATATGGCGGCGCGTGTGGTCGATGACGACATAACGGCCACCGGGCTTGAGTGCATTGAACGCCGCTCGATTGAGTCGCGCCTTGTCTGCCTCGTTGAAGTTGTGATACTCGCGAATGTTGAGGAACAGATCGGCGTCATCGATGCCTAGATTCAGCTCTCCCAATACATACCGACCTTCAGTGCGACTGTAGCTATTTTCAATTGCTATCGCCTTGGTGCTTTTGAATGCCGCGTTTTCCAGGAGGTCACCCCAGCGGGTGAACGTCTGACGAGAATCAAGCAAGTGAAGTTCGCCTTTATCGGCGAGTACCGGTCCCAGGATCTTGGTGTACCAGGCCTGGCCGGCCGGTAAGAATTCGATTACTTTCATGTCATCTCTGAGGCCAATGAACGTCAGTGCCTGAACCGGATCACGATTGGCATCGCGTGCCAGTTCGGCTTTGCTTCGGTAGGCCATTTTCATGGCTGCAGTAATCTTCTCGTGTAGTGGCGTCGCAGCTGAGACTGAAATCGACAGCAACAGTGTGATGCAGGCAGATAGGGTAGAGAACTTATTCATGGTTGGTTCCCGCGTGATCAGGTTGGTTGGTATGGACTGCGAACAGATATTATCGATAACTTTTCCTTCTTGCCACACCTGGCAATCAACTATTTCCTGGATGTCCTCAATAACACCTACTGGCACTCGGGACTTGTAGATCTTGCACTGTGCGTTCAGGTATGAGGAAATAACTCTCCCTAAATTCTTCGTCGGAAGCTCACATGAAACTATACGACAACACCCATGCTCCCAACCCGCGTCGCGTAAGGATCTTTATGGCCGAAAAAGGTGTGGCTTGCGATAACGTGCAAGTCGACATCGTCAAGGGTGAGAATCTCAGCGACGAGTTCCTCGCAGTGAATCCACGTGGCCTGTTGCCGACCCTGGTCCTCGATGACGGCACCGTGCTGGACGAAACCGTTGCCATCTGCCGTTTCCTTGAGGAGACCTACCCGAATCCACCGCTGATGGGAACGGATCCGCTCTCCAAAGCACAGATTGAAGCACGCCAGCGTCACATGGAATGGGACGGCCTGCTGGGTGCCATGGACGCGTTCCGCAATGCGTTTCCGGGATTCAAATCGCGCGGCTTGGGCGGCAACGTGGGCCCTGTCGATGCCATACCGGAACTCGCTGATCGTGGTAAAGCGTCGCTGCTGCGCTTCTACGCATCCCTGGACGATCACCTCAGCAAGTCGAAGTACGTCGCGGTGGACAGCTTCACGATTGCCGACATCACGGCCTTTTGCGTGGTGGACTTTGCCGCTGCCGCGGCGCGCTGTCCGGTTCCTGATGAGTGCACGAATCTCAAGCGTTGGCACGAAGAGGTGTCTGCCCGCTCGAGCGCACAGGCTTAGGTCCTTGTCGCTGCCAACGTTGGCGCTTAACGGAGTTTATTCCTGGGAAGACTGCCGATTCTTGCGGACGTATCAGAAGCGTAGTTCACGGATTCGCTCGAGATAATACTTGTAGTCATCCAGCGGCACACCGGGTGTGATGAGGTGGTCCGGCATCATCACGAAGCCGCCTTCTTTCATGAGCGGGATGTGCCTGTCGATCTCTTCGTCTATGGCATCCCTGCCGCGTTCCAGAACCAGTTTGTTGAAACCTCCCTGGATCAGGAGTTCCTTGCCGAATTTAGCTCGCATCTCCTCTGGTTTGCAGTTCCACGTTCCCGGTTCCAGAGGGAACTGCATATTCACTCCTGCAGCCATCCAATTGGCGATTAGCGGTTCGACCCTGCCATCCGAGTCGATGCTGTAAATGTCTATGTCGTGTTCTTCAAGTTTGCTGCGAATCTTCCTGTAGCCTGGCGCGACTAGCCGATCGAAGATATCCGGGCTGACGAACGGACCCGAGCTGCCGGCTATATCCTCCCAGCCGTGGGCCATATCGATTTTGCTGGACATGCGCGGTACGATCTGGTCGATGGACCAGCAGACCAGGTCAGATAACGTATCGACGATGTCCGCGAAGCAATCCGGAGAATCGAACATCAGGTAGGCCATGTTTTCGACACCCATCCAATCCCGTATCCAACCCATCATGGAACCGGCAAAAATCACAATGGGAAGGCCCGAACTCTCCGCCCGCGCAATCTGCTCATGCAATCTTTTTGGGACACGCGCCGGGTAGATCTGCAATCGTTCCTTGAATCGCGGCCAATCGTCAGCCGTTTTAAAGGTCCAGTCCACATAGTGAGGTACGGACTCGGCGTGCTTTAAATCCTTCATCAGCACGCCTTGGCCGTCCCAGTACAGTGTGTACTCATCGGTTTCCTCGACGACGATCGTGTCGAACAGAGGGTAAGGCCCCAGATGGCACGACACGGTTGCCCATTGGTAGTGAGCATTGAAGTATTTGTGTTCTCCCTGCAAGCGTTCGATGTGCTGCGGAAGCCCCTCGCCCTTCCAGCGCAGAATGGTGTCCTCCCAGCAGGTCCAGTGAATCACCGGCATGCGGTCGAAGGTGCCGTAGTGCATGATGTTCTGCCACAGTTGCCGTGGTGTTGGATCGTCGAGGGCACTCATGTATTTCTGGTCCCGTTTGGATAGTCTTGGAATAGTACATCCGCTTGACTGTATGTACAAAGAATCGATGTGCTCGATACACAAAGAATCGGTGTGCTCGCCATCCGAGCAGATTCCTTGTGATACGAACTAAACGGTGTCTATTGAGGTCCTGGTGCTGCCAGGAGGAGCGAAGCACGCATCATCGGATGCGTGGCTCGCTAACGATCGCTTTCTGCCGTGGGTTGGCTGGCGTGATTAGTCGCTGACACGAATCATCGTTTTACCGAAATTCTCGCCGCGCAGCATGCCGATAAAGGCGGTAACGCAACTGTCCAGTCCTTCGCTGACACTCTCTCGGTATTTTAGCTTGCCCTCTTTGATCCAGCCGGAAAGCGTTCGCAGGGCTTCTTCCGCATCCGGGTGTTTGGCAGATAGCTGAGCAAATGCAAAGAACGCAAATCCCTCGCTGCTGCCATCCTTACCGAGCACCTGCAACCCTTCCGCGCGCAATCGCTGCAGCGGCGTGGGTCGCTGTTGTTCCTGTGTGAGATTATAGTGCGCGACAAAACCGCAGATGGGCACACGGGATCCGGAATTCAGCAACGGTATGACCGCTTCCAGAACGTCCCCGCCGACGTTTTCGAAGTAGATGTCAATTCCTCCCGGAACCGCTTCGGCGAGCGCAGCGGGCAGGTTGCCCGCCTTGTAGTCAACGCAGGCATCAAAGCCGAGTTCATCGATGCAGAATGCACACTTGGCCGGCCCACCGGCAATGCCCACAGCCCGTGCACCGTGGATCTTGGTCAGTTGGCCCACCACCTGGCCCACCGCGCCGCTGGCCGCACTGACAACCACGGTATCGCCAGCTTTCACTTTGGCCACATTCAGAAGCCCCTCATAGGCCGTGTAGCCGGTCATTCCTAGAATCCCGAGGGCTGTGGAGGCGGGTCCCAGCGAGCCGTCCCACTTCTGTATGGGCATCCCGGGGTTGTTCCATTGGATGTCGTCAGGAATGCCGATACTGTATTCCTGCCATCCGTAATAGCCGACCACCAGGTCACCGGTTTGCCATTGGCTGGTTCTACTCTCGATGACCTCGGACACGGTGCCGCCGATCAGGGTCTTGCCGACATTCTCGGCCGCGTTCATGAACCCGGAGCGCATGTATGGATCGAGGGTGATCCATTTGGTGCGCAACAGCATCTGTCCTTCCTGAACAGGTGCCATGTCTTCGGTCACCATCTCAAAATCCGATGGCTGGGGTTCTCCCCTGGGCGTACTGTTCAACACGATCTTGCGATTGACGACCTGATTCATACTCCGTTCCTTCGTCTCGGAATTCAGGTCATTGTAACAAGATCGACTTTCGGGCTCACTCCACCTCGATGCGTTGAAAACTCGGCGGCCGTTTCTCGACGAACGACGCCACACCTTCTTTGAAGTCATCACGCGCCAGACTCTCGTCCATCCACTTGTTCGATTCACTCATCGATTCACCCAGTTGCTGGTTCAGGTGACGATAGACCTGTTTCTTCATCATCATGATGGACATGGGTGCGGCAGTACAAGCGATCTCCCTGAGATATGTCTGTGCCTCTGTTGCTGCCGTGCCCGGTTCACACAAACGATTGGCATATCCCATACGATACGCCTCTTCACCATCGAACTTGCGTGAGCTCCAGAAGATGTCGAGTGCGTTCGATGGTCCGACCAGGTGCGGCAGCATCCAACAGGTACCGTGTTCTGCGATGAGTCCGCGTGGTGAGAAGGAAGTCACGAACTTGGCATTGCGGTCCACAAAGCGCATGTCACAGAAGGTGGCATAGCTGAACCCCAAGCCAGCACAGGCCCCGTTGATGGCCGCGATCAACGGTTTACGCAATCCCAGAAAGTAGGGTGGCGAGGCCCTGAAATTGGGATCCTTGTCGGGATTACCCGGGTCTGAGGCAAGGTGTTCGTGGCTGTTTCCCAAGCGTTTGCCGGCTTCGCTCATGGCCCCCAGTGCGTTCATGTCAACGCCGGAGCAAAAGCCGCGCCCGGCGCCGGTCAATACCGTGCCGATGACTTGCGGATTCTTTTCCGAGGCGTCCAGCGCGTGGCGAATCTCGGCCTGGGTGAGATCTGTGAGCGCATTGAGTGTGTGCGGCCGGTTCATGGTGATGGTCGCTGTGGGACCGTCGATCTCATAGAGAATCTCTGCATAGCATTTCGTCATAGTTGTGGCTCCCGTCGTGTTTATGGGCAGAGGATGCTGATTTCTTGTTGGTGCCCAACGGACCCCTCGAAGTTCAGATCGCTGCTGCTGACGCCCCGGTCAGACCGATCCCTGATGACCGAGACTCAATGGACTCGGTGATCGGTAGCGACCCTGGTGTTTGCACTGGGTTGGGAGCATCAGGTATTCGCTAACCCGCGTTTCGGATTGATGAAGAAATGACTGCTCCTGGAACATTGCTGCCGATCTACTTTTGCCGACAAGGGGCCGCTGTTTTCTACTCGGCAGTCTCTACTTGCCACCTACCCCGATTTTAGGGACTATGTGCATATGGCATTGTTTTTCGATACACGGGTGAAATTACATGACGATCAAGTCTGATCTATGGATACGCCGCATGGCTGAAGAGCGGGACATGATCTCGCCATTCGAACCTCGGCAGGTCAGCCAATCCGGGGCCAACAGGGTCATCTCCTACGGAACGTCCAGCTATGGCTATGATGTTCGCTGCGCCGATGACTTCAAGGTATTTACCAACATACACTCCGCCACCGTCGATCCCAAGGCTTTTGACGAACGCAGCTTTGTTGATGTGAAGGGCGATGTCTGTGTGATTCCTCCCAATTCATTCGCATTGGCAAGGACGGTCGAGTACTTCAAAATTCCGCGCAACGTCCTGACCATCTGCCTTGGCAAATCCACCTATGCACGCTGTGGGATCATCGTCAACGTGACACCATTGGAGCCGGAGTGGGAGGGCAATGTAACGCTCGAATTCTCCAACACGACCACGTTGCCCGCAAAAATATACGCCAATGAGGGTGCGGCTCAGATGCTGTTCTTCGAATCGGACGAGGAATGCGAGATTTCCTACCTCGATCGGGGCGGCAAATATCAGGGTCAACAGGGCGTTACCCTACCGAAAGCCTGATTCGCGTCAGTTGTGGGTTGGTCGGGCCACGCTTGGTCGTTCCGCGCTCGGTCGGGCCACGCTTGGTCGTTCCGCGCTCGGCGGGTCCGCGCTCGGTCGTTCCGCGCTCGGCCGGGTCGCCCTCGCTCGGGCCAGCTCAGATAAACCGGTAACGGTCTTGCCACCGATCTCGGCCTCCTTCAGCAGCAACTCGAATCCGTCTCCCTTGGAATCGCTCTGCTGCAGGCGCACGAGCAGAAACTGCCACTCCTTCGCCAGCCAGAATGTGGTGCTGCGCCTGCTGTTCTGGCGGGCCCTGATCAACTTGACGGTATCGATATGGCCGATGGGCGTTTCGATCCACTCATCGCCCTGAATTTCGAACTGATAGTCCTTCAGTTTACCACCGTCGGCAATCTGGTACTTGAGGAAAGGTGCTGTCGTCGACCCGGTCGTCGCGTCTCGGTAACGGGCGATCAGATCCTGCCGCATCTGCAACTGGTAACTCAGCTTGTCCAGTGCACCGGTGGGGATATCCATATACCAGGGCTTTGACTCGACATCGTTTCTGACTCTCTGTTTAGCCCAGTCGAAATTGAGAATCGCGTGGCGGTTCTTGCCGATCCCTTCGCGGTGATATTGATACTCTAACGGAACAAGCTGGCCGTCAGAGCTCCACACAAAGAGCGTCTGTTCCGTTATGGTCGCAAGGAATGACCGTGCCGTGGCCGTCAACAGGTACCGATCATCCTCTACCCTCTGTAATTCCCTGATTCCCTCTGCTCGCACCGGCAATCCGTTGTAATCCCCATCATACACAGCCCGGAATGTGGTAGGTGCGGCCGCAGTGGACGCTGGCGCCGCCGCCACCGACTGATCTGCCCATAAGCTGGCGAACAGGAGCGTAATGAGCAGTAATGTAACGGATCTGGTCATGTCGTTATCGATGCATACCTAGAGTCTGCTCATAAAGTTGTTAAGAAGGTTAAGACCCCATCGCCCAGCCAGCCAACCCGGAAGCTGGGTTCTTCCTGCACCAACCTGACAATATAGCAAGGGTGTGTTTCAGACAATTCAGAAACAATATGCCA
>JASMJM010000040.1 GCA_030749725.1 Pseudomonadales bacterium
GTCAGTTTTAAACTGCCGTTGACACTGTCAATAGCCATCAAAGGTACAAGTCTCTTTCTTTTCTTCGTGACGGATAACTCTGTCCAATCGGACAACTGTCGGAAAGAGGTTAACCTGGCTGATAGGGAACAGATCCCTATCGTCGCCATCCATTTGGAGCAGACGGGGTTACCCGATGGGTTAGACCTCACCCTGTCGGATCGACAGGCAATTCTCAAATACGACATCTCGGATGAGGAATACAGTACCAAGTTGCTTGCTCGGCTCGGTAGGTACCAAGACCACCGGGTAACGAAGGCCTCAGTTGAAGAATCGACGGGTTCACACAACTTACGGGAGCCCACCAACGCAGCCACCCGTGCGCGCAAGAAGTATCTCTTCGCTGGGTTCGGCATCATTGCTGTCATCGCAATAGGCTCGGCTGTGTTCCTCAGAACAGAATCCAGTGGGGTATCACCGGCAGATCAGATAGATCCCGCACCGGATTCCGTCGAGCAGTCCATGCCAGGCACCCTGCGTGCACATACGAGCGATTCGTCGGCCAGCCCACTCCGCGCCAATTGGGTTGCGGTATTGCCATTCAAGGGCGTAGCCAAGGAAGAGGACAGCCAGGCCCTTGCCGGTGGCATCACGGCTGACTTGATCCGTGACATGTCTTCCTATGGTCTCTTTTCGATTACACCCCTACGGTCCGTCCTCCCGCTCCAGGACAGCTCTCTAACCGTCGCCGAGATCGCAATGCAGCTGGGTGTGCGGTATCTGGTTGAGGGCGCCGTTCAGGAGTCAACAGAGGGGCATCGTGTAGTGATTGCAGTGGTTGACGGTGTCATTGGTAAAGTAGTCCTCAACTACGAATACAGCTACACGATGGGCTCTGCCCTCGACGTGCAGAGCAAGGCTGTCAGGGACATCGGCTCAACACTACATTTGGATCTATTCGATCTTGAGATGTCAAGGTCGCAAATGCTTGACGCGCGCCGGATGACAAATTGGGATCTATTCCTATCCTTTGGGTATTTCTATCGTGCCCCCACTGAGGAAAAAATGGACGAGACCATTGACAACCTTCGCTTGGCGTTGGAAATGGAGGAAGATTATGGACTTGCCATGGCCGGTCTGGCAAACCTCCTAAGCGCCCGCCTCACAACTACCAGCGGCAGGAATCGAGAGGCAGTCGCGGAAGAAGCATGTGAGTTAGCTGACCGAGCCGTGGCGCTTTATGGGAAACAGCAGTGGGTGCTTTCTCAGGTAATCCCTGCTGTCGCTACAGCCTGCAGCAATCCGACAAGAGCGGCCAACGTGGCAGAACGTGCTGTCCACCTAAACGAGAACCTTGGATATATGTGGGTGATGTTGGGGCAAGCCCTTCAATACGCGGGGAAACCACTGGAAGCAATCAGCAGCATCGAGCATGGGGAGCAAGTACACGACGGTTTTTCAGGCACTAAGAATTTCGGACAGTCGTTTAGGGCCAACTGTTACGTACAGCTGGAAGAGTGGGACCAAGTCATTGCATCCGCGCAAGAGTCCCTCAATTTCTCGCCAGGCAACGTCTGGTCCAGTATTCAACTTGCGAACGCTCTGGCCGTCCAGGGCAACCTGAGCGAAGCGAGAAAGAACTGGCAGAACGTGATCAAGCGCTTTCCCTCCTTCTCCTTGGACAACTATGCTTGGAGTATATACAGATCTTATCCTACTAACGAGATCGCGGAACTATACGTCAAAGGGCTTAGGCTCATACAAGCGGAGTAAGACAAGCGACTGTCCTCACGTACAAATGACGGCAACGGTATGGGCATTGGCGATTGTTGTGCCCGGAACCTTGCGGATCTGCATCTCGATACCTTTAATCGTTGAGCAGACGTTAGCGGCAGTGAGCTCAAGGAGCCTTCATCTGCCCCGCCGTCCCCACCAGAACATCAGCCCGCACATCCGGATGCTTCAGGAATGTCACTCTGATGGGGAAGGTCTCCCCCTCGTCCAGCAGGCGGGTGAGTCCCATCAGCATCACATGCAGACCACCAGGCTTGAATTCAACTTGTTCGCCAGGCGCCAAGGATAGCTCTTTGACCGGCGTCATTTTCATGACACCTTCTTTGCTAACGGTTTTGTGAATGCGCGCCTTCGCATCCATGGAGGTCTCGACACCCTCGACAGTGACCGTCAGATTACTCTGGTTTTCAAGCCGCAAATACACTACCGCAGTAGATGCCCCCGGTGCAGTCGCTCTCGACCATGCAGCAGTGACTGTCACGCTCCCTTCGCTGGCAGCAGCGGTCCAGCTAAAGCACAAGAAGAACAATATAAAGTGGCTTACCCTGATGCGCATCGTCTCTCGGTATCCTTCTGTTGACAGTAGCAGTACACAGACTATCCGGTCGTCCCAGTAAGCGTTTCCATGACGAAGTCATAATGCCAACCACCGACCGGATTCTCTTTCAGGTAGAAGCGGATCGGCTCCAACGGGTAGTCAAGGACTCCCTCCGCCTCCCTGGTCTCAGTGTAAAAGTCGGCCGGGTTGTTCAGGTAAACAACGAGGTACTCGTGCTGGCCGTGGGGAAGAAACCCGGATTCCACTTTCTGAACCAGAATCTGCATTGCGTAGGTCGCCCGATTATTCAAAACGATGCCCTGTCTGTTAAAACCCTTTGCCTCTCTCAGCAGGATGATGCTGCCAAGGAACACTGTCTCCTCAGCTTGCGGTTGAGTGGGTTCCTGTCCGGACCTGCCTGCGGGCAGTTGGTACGTGTCACGCCATGGGTTCTTGCTTTGGTACGCCTGCAGATGCTGTTCCATCTGGGATCTAGCTTCAGCCTCTTCACCTGCCTCTTTGAGCGCCTTCTTCTGCGATCGCACAGCTTTTCCAAACTTGCCCGTCTCTGCATACACCGCTGCCTGGGTGTCAATAAACTGATAGGAGGAATCTTCCTTCATGGCCTGACGCAAAAACGACTGTGCCAGTTCTGCGCTGCGCAATTGGGGATTCTCATCGGTAGCCAGCATCCAGGCCGCTTGGTTTAGGACTCCCGGAGAACCGCTTCCCAGGAAACGGATGTAGTTGGCCGCGACGCTTTGGTCCTCCTTAACGCCTGTTCCACTCATATACATCATGGCTGTCTTGACCATGGAGCGAGGAAGTCTTTCCTTGGCAGAGTTTCGGTACAAGCTAAACGCTCGCTTCAGGTTAGCTTCGACGCCAAGTCCCTTTTCATAGATCTCGCCAAGATAATATTGAGCAACGGGTGCGCCGGCGGATCTACTGAACCAGTGTAATGCCTGCGGGAAGTTCTGCTTGATTCCTTCACCACGCAGGTACTGTTCGCCAAGTTTGATCCTTGCGCCAGTGTGGCCCATTTCCGCCGCTCGCCAAAACCACCTGATTGCCTCAGCCAGGTCCTTTGTGGTTCCTTCACCGCTGGCATGCAATTGACCATAGAGGTGCTCGGCAGGTAGATATCCTTGCCGTGCCGATCGCTCCAGCCAGATGATGGCCTGTTGCAGATCCTTCTCTACCGGTTTGCCGCGTCGATAGCTCTGTGCCACCTCGAACTGAGCTACCGGATCACCCTCCTGCGCTGCCAGCATATACCACTTGAAGGCTTCGTCGGCGTTCTGAATCAATCCCCTGCCGGTGGCATATCGGGTTGCCAGCAAGCGCTGCGCCTGCGTATCTCCTGCAGTCGCTGCCTTCATCATCCAGGAGTGGCTCTTGCGCAGATCCTGGTGATCTTTCTGGAAATAGTACTGACCCAGCACTCGCTGCGCCTGAACGTGACCCTTGTCGGCAGCACGGGTGATCCAAAGCAGTTCCTTGTCGGAGTCTTTCACCGTACCGCGACCGGTTCGATACATCACACCGAGCTGGTAGCAGGCTTCAGCTGAGCTCTCATCCACGCGGGCTTCGACTAGCAGCAGTACCTGCTGGAAATCCGTCGCCGCGTTGGCGTCGTCCAACAAGGCCTTGTAACTCAATCCGCGGCCAAGCAACAGCTCCACGTTCCGATCGGGATCCAGATCCGTCTGCTCGAGTGCTCTGTTCAAATAACGGATGGCAGCGCGGAAAGATCTCTGCTCTACTTTCTGCAGAGCGATAGCAGCTTCCGAGTCGGGGGCAGCATCGGGACCATGGGCCCAAAGTAGAGTAAGCCCCACAATCACTATCTGCTTGCCTGATTTGATCAGGTTCATGGCACCACACGAGGGAATTGAGCCGTAGTTTACAGTTTTTTTGTCCGCTGCACCTCAAGGGGACAGCCGTCGCTTTCAGTGTCCCATACCAACCAGATCCAGTTACAATAGGAAATCCACATATAACTGGACCGAATATCTCAAAGAAGGATCTCAGCAAAAATGAATAGTCTGAAACCTCTGATATTGGCAGCGTTAGCACTCTTATTGGCAGGCGCCTCTGCGACCGCAGACGGTGAGTCAAGGCCCAAGATCGGCCTGGTCCTCGGCGGTGGCGGGGCTCGCGGGCTCGCTCATATCGGCGTGATCAGAGCACTGGAAGAACAGAACATCAAGATCGATGCCATTGCCGGTGCCAGCATGGGTGCCATTGTCGGCGCGCTCTACGCATCCGGTAAGACACCTAATGAGATGGAGCGCATCACCATCACGCTGGACTGGGGCAGAGCGTTCGCGGATCAGCCTCCCAGAGAAAGCCTGAGCTTCAGGCGCAAGCAGGATTCAAGGGACTATCTGGTGAAAGCCCAGGCCACCCTGAAGGAAGGCGTCCTGAGCTTGCCCAAAGGGGTGGTGCAGGGACAAAACCTTCAGCAGATGCTGCAGAATCTGTACCTTCATGCCAGCCATATCACCGACTTCGACAAATTGCCAATTCCCTATCGTGCCGTAGCAGCCGATCTGGCCAGCGGCGAAGCGGTGGTGTTTAAAAGCGGTGATCTGGCAACTGCGGTCAGGGCCAGCATGTCTATTCCGGCCCTCTATGCCCCGGTGGAGCTGGATGGTCGTCTTCTGGTCGATGGCGGTGTCGCCAACAATCTGCCGGTGGATGTGGTCAAGGCCATGGGGGTGGATCACGTCATCGTGGTGGATATCGGAACGCCCCTCTATTCCGCAGACGAGTTGGATTCGGTTCTCCCCATCATCGAACAGCTGACCACCCTGCTTACCCAGACGAATGTGCTGAAGCAGTTGGATCAGCTCACCGACACAGATGTGCTCATTCAACCGAGTCTCGAGACGGTCCAATCAGCAGATTTCGACATGGCACAGACGGCAATAACGATGGGCTATGAGGCAGTGCAAGCTAATCTGCCCAGACTTGCCGGATTTCAGCAATTCAATCTGCAGAGACAACAAATCGATACCGAGCGACCTGAACCGAGACTGGTAAGCGAGATCATCATCGACAATGATTCGTTCATGGCCGACAAGGTCATCAGTTCACTCATCAGCCAGGATATTGGCGAAACATTCGACAAACAGCAGCTGGAAGACGACGCTGAGGCGATCTATGGGCTCGGCTACTTCGAAGCCGTCAACTACAATCTGATTCCGGGCGATGACGGCGATGCCTTGCATATCTCCACCCGTGAGAAGTCCTGGGGACAGGATCTGGTCGGTGTCAGTTTCGAACTGTTTACCGACAATGACGGAGAGAATGGCTACAACCTGGGTGGCAACTATCGCAAACACGGAGTCAGCCGCAAAGGCGGAGACTGGTTCAGCGTTGTGCAGCTGGGCAAGAGTCCATTAGTCAGAACCGAACTACATCTTCCCCTGGACTACCGACGCTGGTTCTTTTTCAAACCATACCTAGAGTCTGCTCATAAACTATAAGCCATTGATATTATTATGGAATATATGATATTTCAGGTATAATAGTGCACGAAAAAGTCCCGTCAACCATGGAAAACCGTGCACCTATGATCCGATCTCAAAGCGAAAAACAACTCT
>JASMJM010000041.1 GCA_030749725.1 Pseudomonadales bacterium
TACCCGCCGGTTGTGCTTCCCCTTATTCTCCACTTTAGCGACGCGTAATCTGCCGATCTCCCGGCAGTTGCGCAAGTGGGTTCCGCCACAGGCCTGATAGTCCACATCTACGATCCGCACCATGCGAATCTCCCCTGAGCCACGGGGCGGTTGTACCGACATGGTGCGTACCAGTTCAGGGTTCTCGTCCAGATCCTCTTCTCGAATCGTCCCGATCTGTACAGCATGGGCTGCATCGATCAGTCTGTTCAGCCGCAGCGTCAGATCTTCCTTATCGATCTGGTGCTCGCCCAGATCAAAATCCAAACGACTCTTCTCTTCACCCACGGAACCACCGGTGACCGCCACGGGTATTAGAGACGTGAGCAGATGCAGGCTAGTGTGCATTCTCATCAACCGGTAGCGCCGCTCCCAATCGATCCGGGTAGTCAGCTGGTCACCAACGCTAACACTATGCTGCGTCGTCGCCAGTTGATGCCGAATGGATCCCTGATCTTCCCCCTTGCGGGTATCGATCACCTGTAGTTCCGCGCCTTCGGTCGTTACAAAGGTGCCGCTGTCCCCTGGCTGTCCACCACCATTCGGGTAGAAGATGGTGCGATCCAGCTCAATCCACTCCTGCCCCACCTGGGTGACCTTGGCGGCCAGTTCTCGTTGATATGCATCCTCGTAAAAAACTGCAATGGTCATCTCCTGTCCTCGACGCGTTCCAACAGTTGCTGGAACGATTGCTGCAGGGTGCGGGTTATCCTGCCGGGCTTGCCGTTCGCGATGAGTCGATCGTCAACCTGCACCACCGGCGTGATAATCTTGGTCGTGCCGAATAACATACACTCTTCAGCCGCGGCCAGATCCTCCGCCGACACTGCCGTTTCTCGCACTGCAAAGCCCAGCTCCCGGCACAAGCCCATGACTATGTCCCTTGTGATACCCGGCAATATCTGATGATCGAGGGGATGGGTATACAGCGTACCGTCGAAGACAGCCGCGAAATTC
Organism: Pseudomonadales bacterium; assembly: GCA_030749725.1. GTDB lineage: Bacteria > Pseudomonadota > Gammaproteobacteria > Pseudomonadales > Azotimanducaceae > JASMJM01. The sequence continues at coordinate 997 of JASMJM010000041.1, forward strand.
GTATGGGCACCTTCCGTTATCAGCCCATCTCTGACAAATACAGCTTCATCTGCACCTGCATTCTTAGCCTGCTCAACTGCCATGACGTTGGCCAGCAGGTTGGTGGTCTTAATGTCGCAACGGCCCCATCGAATGTCTTCCGTCAGAATCACCTTGGCTCCCGTTACTTCAGCTTCCGACCGGGCAATAGGCGAGAGTTTTGCATACACGGTCGGTTTGACGGATTGATCCGGAAAGCGATGGTTTCTGGGAGCGACGCCACGGGTGATCTGAATGTAAAGGGTGGAGAAGTCAGACGCCGGTTGATTGAGTTCCACCAGTTTCCCACAGATGGACTGCAGACCTTCGGGCGCCGCAATCTGGATTGCCTGCAGATTTCGATCCAGGCGAGCCAGGTGGTCATCCAGGTGAAAGGGTACCTGTTTGACCAGCAGGACGACCTCATAGACGCCATCGGCAAACAGGAAGCCTCGATCGTCAGGTGAAATGGACAGGCTGTCAAGGGATAGAAACTGGTCGTTGAGATAGGCGATCATCGACTGCTATTCTGCTGGTTGAGTGCGACTCAGTGTATCAGATTATCCAGCTATGCAGCGGTCTACGCATGGACTGGCTGTTGATGCCCGGCTTGCAGAGGTATTTGAAACAGTAAGTGATTAGTGATTAACTTGGCTTCAATACAGCTCTACAAGGAGCCACTGATGATGAAGATCTATGAAATACTGGCCGCGAAAGGCAACCAGGTCTGGTCGATAGCGTCGGATCAGCTGGTTTACACCGCGATTGAGATGATGGCGGAGAAGGAAGTGGGTGCGCTGATTGTAACCGAGCAGGATGCGCTGGCGGGAATCATCTCAGAGAGAGATTACACCAGAAAGGTGATTCTAAAAGGCAAGTCTTCCAGAGAGATTCTGGTGAAGGAGATCATGACTGAGAAGGTGGTTGTTGCCCACGATCAGCTTAAGGTGGATGAATGCCTGGCCATGGTGAGTGAATTCAAGGTTCGTCACCTGCCTGTGATGGATGGTGACAGGGTCATCGGGATGGTCTCGATGGGAGATCTGGTTAAATCGATCATTGATGAACAGAAGTTCGTTATCGATCAACTGGAGCAGTATATAAGAGGCTAAGAACCGAGATATAAGAGGCTAGAACCGAGACTTGCGAGGACAGCACCCGAAACATACCAGGATTGCAGTGAAACGTCTGCGGGCCGTGGCTGCGAAGTCCCGTTTTTGATGTTTGGAAATCACCCGATAACCCGGAACAGAGCAGTGCCCCTGACTACGGTTTTGGCTCTCCTTATGAGCGGCTGCACGAACCTTGGTCAGACGCCACTATTGCCCAGACTTCAGTCCGCAGCAGTCGTTACAGTCAAACAGAAATCGGTCTGGGTTCCCTTGCTGTCTGCAGCCGTGGTTGTCCTGGCAGATGCCGACGATGGTATTTCCGACTGGGCAGTCGACCACACACCACTGTTTGGATCACCTCCTGCAGCAGACGATGCCTCGGATGTGCTGGTTGAGAGCTTGATGGTGTCCGCCCTCGTCAGCAGCCTGCTGGCTGAACCGGATCAGGGTAACCGTTTCAAGCCGATACTTGTAAATGGCCTGTCCCTAGTCGCAAATCAGAAAGTCACCAAGGGCATCAAGCAGTTGGCTAAAAGAAAAAGGCCAACGCGTCTCAGTGACCAGAGCTTCCCTTCCTTGCACAGCTCCAGGGCATTTGCAGCGGCTGAGATCACCTCACGCAATCTGGCACTTATCCCTCTGCGTGAGAGGACCAGACTCTTTCTGGATGCTGGCATCTACACATTGGCCTCGACCGCAGCATGGGCGCGCGTGGAGGGTAGGGCGCACTATCCCTCCGATGTGCTGGCTGGTGCCGCGCTCGGGGGGTTTATCGTCGGCGTGTTCAATGAAGTATTTCTGAGCAGGAATCCGTCGGCAATGGTCAGCTTTCACCCCATCCCCCATGGCGCTGCAGTATCGCTGCATTGGCAGCCGCAACCATAGCACTGAGCGGTGTTTTACTGCTCTTTAGTGACCACTGTCAGGACGACCTGCCAGAGTATGTGCAGGTATTCATGGAAGGAATCTACCCGCAGGTACTCATCATTGCCGTGTACACCGGTGTGTTCACCAACGATCACACCCGGCCCGAATCCATAGGTGGGAATTCCAGCAGCTCTGAGCTGTGCAGAATCCGAAGCACCTGTATTCATGCTTGGCAGTATCACCGCACGGGGGTGTCTTTGCTGCAACACCCGTTCGAACGCCCGGTACAGTGGAGTGTCGAGCGGCGACGGAGGATGAGCCGGCCGGGTAACTGCCATCGGTATGAGTTCGATATCCGGTTCTCCGGTAATTCGCTTCAATGTATCGAATAGCGAGGCAGGATTCTCGCCGGGAAGCGCACGAATATCGAGGATGACTTCTGCCTCGGATGGAATGACATTGCGTTGATATCCCCCCTTGAAAATCGTTGGCACAACCGACGTGCGAATCATCGAGTAATAACTTGGATTGATCGACTGCAGCTTATACTGCGTTGCCATGCTTGGATTTGGCTGCAAAATGGCGCGGTAAATGTAGGCTTCCTCACCTTGACTGGTTGCAGCTAACCTTTCAAAAAACGTTCTCGTCGTCCTGTTGAGTCGCATGGGAAGAGGCGTATCGAAAATCCGTGCAACCGCCCTGGCAAGCACGCCAATTGGATTGTCCTTTGTTGGCACCGAACCGTGCCCCGCTCGGCCTTTAAACGATAGGCGGGCGCGTCGCGGAGTTTTTTCGGCGGTGCCGATGTTGAAGTGCGTATACTTCCCTGTTATAGGATCGATCTGTCCACGGCCCCCCTCATTTATAGCAAATTCTGCATTGATCTCCGGGAGGTGATGTTCCACCAAGTAGGTAATGCCCAAGTCGCCACCACTTTCCTCGTCAGCAACTCCGAGGAAGATAACGTCTCGATTGAGGGGAATCCCCAGTTTGTGTAACTGCACCAGAACCTGAAAAGCACCGGCCACGATCTCCTTGTCGTCGCGGGAGCCACGACCAAGAACCTTGCCGTCTTTCACAGTGCCGGCAAATGGGTCGAATGACCAGTGTTCTGCTTCTACCGTGACAACATCGAGGTGCCCCAAGAGTAGAAGCGGCCTATGTCGGCCGTTGCCATTTAGCCGTGCCACGATACTGGCCCGCCCCGGTTTCGCTTCATAGATCGTAGCCCCGATGCCTTCCTTTCGGAACTTCTCCTGAAGATAACGAGCGGCGACGATCTCGTTGCCCCGAGGTTGAGAGGTGTCCATCTGGACAAGCTCGAGCAGCGTTGTCAATGCCTGCTCTTCAACCTGGGACCAGTTGGGCTCCCCGGCACTTGCATTGACGCTGACGAGAACCAGCAGAGGAAGTATGCGACGCATGACGGGATCAGCTTGTGCTTTTGATCAAGTGCGGTGTAACGATTCAGTTTAAAGCTATTCAAGTGGCCAGGATAGTGTTGTCCATGGATACGGTACAATACATGGAGGTAAAGAGACGACCTGTCCAACAGCTTCTACAGCCATGGCGGCAAGCGACTGATGGCTGCAACCGCTGGAGTTTTCATGAATCATTGCATTGAATCGATTGCCGGAACCTATGCGCTGATACTGCGTGTGGAGAATCCGGTCCATCTTGAGGTCGGCAGATTGGGAAAGCTCCAACTTGTCCCGGGGTTCTATCTCTATTGTGGCTCCGCGCGGGGACCAGGTGGAGTTAAGGCCAGGGTGGATCGTCATCTGCGTAAACGCAAGAAGCACCGTTGGCACATTGATTATGTTAGCAGCCAGGTTCCCATCGTGGACGTCTGGTATAGCTATGCCGAGTTTTGGCACGAATGCCATTGGGCTGAAACCGCTGTCGCGTGGGCGGATAACCAGATACCCTATGCCGGATTCGGGTCATCGGATTGCCACTGTGACGCGCATTTAATCTACTACCACGATCAGCCGCAGGTTTCGGAATTCAAGCGCAGGATGTCTCAAGAAGGTGTTGCCCAAAGTCTGGTGGAGGCGATCGCTTCATGGCGAAGTCCGCTGCCGCGTTCATGCAGATATCGGAATCCTGATATCATTGCGGCGTCATGATGGAATGCCGGGTCGGTTGTGGTGCCTGCTGCATCGCACCCTCTATCAGCAGTAGCATTCCGGGCATGGCGGCCGGCAAGGGGGTGGGTGTTCGATGTGTTCAGCTGGATGGGGACAATCGATGTCGATTGTGGGGTCTGGCATCCAGGCTGGAGTTCTGCAGTCGTTTTACGGCGTCCATAGAGACCTGCGGCCAATCCAGACGGGAAGCGATGGCATTGATCGCCCGTCTGGAACGCCGCACTGGAGAATAGACGGTATGTTCGATCTGGCGCGGCTGGATGAACCCAGCGTAAGGAGTATCGTAACGTGGCGCTACCAGTTCCCGAAGCCGGCCATGGAGTGATCTATGCATTCTCCCTTGTTCACCACGTACATAAAAAGAATATGAAGCCGGCCATGGAGTGATCTATGCATTCTCCCTTCGCTGTGGTCATAGGGCTGATGTTACTCAGCATGAGCGGTTCTGCCGTGGCGCAGCAGTCGATCCCCCCAAATTATCTGCGCGCGAAGAATACCGCCCTCGACATCATCATAAAGAGCGACTCGTTCCGGGCGATCGAATACATCTCCACCCTGGGAGAGCCGGCGGATGTGATGAGCGTGTTCGAGTTGGTAACCAGGGATCTGTATTGGGAAAAGAAGGATCTTACCGCAGCCATGGCGATCGGCAGGGCAGCCATACAATTTGGTCTGGTCGCCTCTTTGGCAATGACCGAGGGTGATCAGAAAGCCGCATTCAGATTGAGGGGTCAGGCCAAATCCATAGCCTATGATCTGGCCTCGTTCAGTTGGCCGGGGTGGGCCGAATCGGGCATCGAAATTAGCCCATCTGATTTGGTCTTCGGGCAGGATGCGGCCAAGACAAACCTGCGCTTGGCTGTCTCCTTGAGGAAAGGAGATCTACCCATGAGTCGTGCGTTCTGGGTTCTGGGAGCGCACCACCTGGCTGTCAATAAACTGCCCGGTGCGCGCAAAGCTTTCGTGGAAGGAATCAAGTTTGCCACCGCAGCCGAGGCCAAAGAACTCGAGCTTCTTCTCAGGGGTTACGTGTATCTGGTCGATATGCTTGCGGAACCCGGGAATAGGGAACTGCTGGTGGAATTCGATTTCATCAAGAGACAATTGCTCAGATCGCAGGACGGCAAGTTCTACAGCGATCAATTGGAAACGGCATACCGGGTTTTCACAGGAGAGGCGTCGAAATTGGAAAGATCACAACCATGAGGCTGCGGCAGATTTGCCTGGTAGCTGAGCAACTCCTGCCTGCAATAGGGGAATTGCAGCGCATACTTGGTCTTGGCCAGGGGTTCAAGGATGAGGGTGTCGCCCAGTGGGGGCTGGAAAACCGTGTGGTGCCGCTTGGCAACGAATTCATCGAGGTCGTGGCGCCTGTGGAGGAGAACACTTCGGCGGGTCGCTATCTAGCCACACGAGGCGGAAATGGTGGCTACGTGGTGGTACTTCAATGCGAAGACGGGCTGGCTCATCGCAAACGGCTGACGGAGATGGGTATCCGCACAGTTTTTACAGGAGATCGAGATCCGAACTACTGGCTCACCCAATACCATCCGGCAGACTGCAACGGTATTCTGCTGGAGATAGATTCGGTCAATGCCGCTCTGGACTATCAGGATCCCCAGTGTGATTGGCCTCCGGCCGGGCCCGATTGGCGTGATAACGTAAAGACAGATGTTACCGCCGAGATGGTCGGCCTTGAACTGCAGGGGCCCGATCCCAAGCGATTTGCTGAATTGTGGTCTGATATTCTGGACATCCCCGTGTTTCAACAGGACGGAGTGCTGCAGATGCGGCTCAGCAATGCCGAGATCCGCTTCGTCGAGGCGGTGGATGGCCGCGACTGCGGCATACGAGGGCTGGATATCCGTGTGGCCGATCGCCAGTTTGTGCTTGAGCAGGCTGCCGCAGCTGGCTGCCGGATTAGTGATACTGAAATCGTCGTATGCGGTACTCGGTTTTTCCTCGTCTAGCCGGCTCTCTCGGTCAGCGGGTGGCAGGGACACGCTGATCCATTCAATCAACTGTCATCTTGACTTGTTCGCCCGAGGTGTGAGGGAATGTCGGCTCACCCCCAGAAGAAAGAAGAAATCCAGGAGGGTGCCATGAGGATGGATTTTGTCGATAAGGTGGTGGTGGTAACGGGCGCGGGGCGCGGGCTGGGCCGGGCTCATGCCATCGAATTCGCCAAGCGTGGTGCCAAAGTTGTGGTCAATGACCCGGGCGGTGCAGTGGATGGCACCGGTTCCGGAAATACCGCTCAGTCGGTGGTCAACGAGATCAGGAAAATGGGTGGTGAGGCCGTTGCCGATACCGCTTCTGTCGCCGAATTCAAGGCCGCAAAGTCCATCATCGACAGTGCCGTGAGCAACTATGGCACCGTTGACATCTTGGTCAACAACGCCGGCATTCTGCGCGACAAGACCTTTGCCAACATGACGATGCATAACTTCCAGGCGGTTTTGGACGTGCACTTGATGGGTACCATCTATACCACCAAGGCAGCCTGGCCGATCATGTCCGAGAAAGGTTGGGGCAGAGTCGTATTGACCAGTGATGAGTCGGGGATATTTGGAAATTTCGGTCAATCGAATTACGCCACTGCCAAGATGGGTATGATCGGGTTGATGAACGTACTCAAGCTGGAAGGCGTTCGCAAAGGGATCAAGGTCAACTGTCTCGCCCCCGGCGCTACCACCCGCATGACAGAAAACCTAAACGACCCCGCTCGAGCCCCGGGGGAACCATCTCTGGTGAGCCCGGCGGTTCTATACCTGTGTTCAGAGTCGGCACCTAATGGCATCATCCTGCAGGCTCAGAGGGGGCAGTTCGCCATCGCTCAAGTCTGTGTCAACGACGGCATCGACCTCGGCGGCGAAGTGACCTACGAAGATCTGCTGGAGCATGTGGACGAGATCCTGGATGACGGCAGCCTGCATCCGGTGCCACCCCGCGTCCCGCAGAAGCCGTAGGAGATCTCTGCTCTTCTCGGAACGCCGGGAGAAAGCGTTTGACATGCCGAATTCCCAGTCGGCAATCAACCGCCTCTTGCTCACAGTGTGGCTAACCGGTAGATTCACCCCTGCATGGCCATGGCAGTGAACGGCACGTAGACAATGAATCTCCGCACTCTTCCCCATATCAAAACCGAGCGACTCCTGCTGAAGCTGTTGGAATCGCCCCGAACGGATTTGATGATCGACTTCAGATTGGCTAACAGGAGCTTTCTCAAACCGTGGGAGCCACGGCGCCCGGCAGAGTTCTTCACGCCAGCTTTCTGGGATTACCAGCTACGCTACCTAATCCAGGATTATCGCGACGGAAATAGCCTCTGTCTGGTTATTATGGACGCCGCGGACACGGAAGTGATGGGAGTGTGCAACTTCACCAATATCATTCGGGGGACGTTCCTGGCATGCCAGCTTGGCTATGCCCTGGCCGAAAAGCATCAGGGTAAGGGGGTGATGTTTGAAGCCTTGACGCATGCCATTGAATTCGTTTTCAGCCAATTGGATTTACACAGGATCATGGCGGCTTATGTACCGCGTAATGCGAGGAGCGGCACGCTGTTGAAACGATTGAATTTCGTCATCGAGGGGACGGCGAGTAAATACCTGAGCATCGATGGTCGCTGGGAAGATCATGTCCTCACCGCCCTGGTCAACCCGGACGAATCGCGCTGATGTCATTCCAGAGGGCTGGGGCGCAGGGAATTCTGAGAAAAAAGACTCGTCTGTGATCCAACTCACATGCAGTACGGCTGCGATCAGCTATAGTGTCTTTCGTCACGATCCTTATCTAGCCTCTCCAATTACCACTTGATCGTGACACGGACCAGAGCGCGGACCCCCAACAAGCTCTGGTCCTTTTTTTTGTGGTAAAGAAACAGCCGGAGTGTTAAGTTCTCACTTGAACCCTGAACTAAATGACGCAGGTCAATGTCTGCCACTTGCACCAGGTGGTGGTTTCATCCAGTCGCTGTCACTAGCAGGAATTCAGCATGAGAAACCGAGAGTTTTGGAAGGAGGTCGGGATCAACGTCGCGACCATGCTGTGTTTAGCGGTTATCGTATCGATCCTATCGGGATTCACACCGGCTCTCTATCTGTAACCAGGCTGCAGCAGCGGTAACCAGCCAGCAGATCCTTCGTTTGGGCCTGGTCATTCACAGGAATCGTCGCATTGCCTAATCCGCCTCCCTCAAAAGAGAAACTTCGTGAGAAAATCGACTCCGATCTTGCAGCTTTCGTTCGCAATGGAGGGAAGATCACGCAGATCGACAAGGGTGTCACGGGAGCGAAACCAAAGAAATACGGAACACTGACCAATCTGGGTAAGAAGCCCAGAAACGATTAGCCTGTTGCACACCTCCATCGCTGAATATGTCTAGCGATTCCAGGTAATTATTTCTTTAATATCAATTAAATACGACACATTTCTATAATTCTTCTCAAGTAATCGAGGTCTCCGGATTTCTTCACGTTGCTTCAATTGGGTGGATGACGATCACGCTCCGATGGTTAATCTTGCCGGTCAACCATGAGAAGAAATTAGTGATTCGCATCTGCCAACCATATTTCTCAACCAGCAGGCGGTAGGCTTTTCGCTCCTCTTCCATGGAGTCGACAATAAACGCCTGCGTGTCTATCCACCCACCCAACACCCCACCACGAACGTCACAAGGGGCAATTCTTGAGGCAGAAGAGTTCCGCAGCCGTTTTATTTTGCCCGCATTTGCCGCACTGAATAGATAGAGTCTGCTCATAAAGTTGTTAAGAAGGTTAAGACCCCATCGCCCAGCCAGCCAACCCGGAAGCTGGGTTCTTCCT
>JASMJM010000042.1 GCA_030749725.1 Pseudomonadales bacterium
GTATTTCTCGCCATCCGGTCATCATACAACATTTCGATGGCTATAAAAAATCTTTATATAACAGTGGATTACGATTGCTCACCGAGCTGGCACAGAAAGTGTATCCAATTGTCTGTAGTATCCGAAGGCAATCGAATCGGATAATGTGCCAATCGTTGCATTCCTGTATATATTGGCAATTCAAAGTTGTTCTACTACATAAGGATAATTCCTGATGACAATCATTCGACGTGCCGGGTTCCTTTGGGCTGTTCTTCTATTACTTGGCCTTTGGCAGTCAGCCAGCTCTGCCGCGACAAGTGAAGTAGCACCGGGCTTTACCAGAGCTCAAGCAAAGGCGGGCGGCAAGGCTTACCAGCAATACTGCGTGGAATGCCATGGGCCGGAGTTGGAGGGCGTTGCCATTGTACCGCCTCTTGCCGGGTCTCGTTTTGATCAAAGCTGGCGTGGCAAGTCTGCGGATATACTGTCATTCCATCTACGTCGAATGCCGCCGCTGCCCGTTGCAGAACCGGGAAGTCTGGGCGACGAGACTTACGCGAACATCCTGGCGTTTATACTGAAATCCAACGATTTCAAACCGGGCCGTAAGAAACTGCCTGCTGATCTGGCTGCGCTGGGTACGCTGACCATTCCGAAGTTGGAGGGAGTGGAATATGATCCGGTAGTGCCTGTCGAAATGTCGGCTGCTCAGGCGGCGATGCTGAAAAACCTTCCCAATGTAACCGATCAGATGCTGCGAAATCCGTCGCCAAATGACTGGCTGCATTGGGGGCGCACCTACAACGGCCAGAGTTACAGTCCATTGAAGCAGATCAATAGAGATAACGTAAAGGAGCTCAGGCCGGCGTGGCGTGCGCCACTGATCCAGGGCACGAGTATGTCCATGCCCGTCGTGCATCAGGGCGTCATGTTCCTGCAGGCCTACCCTGATACAGTGCTGGCAATGGATGCCACCAACGGCGCCGTGTTGTGGCGGTATAAGCGAGAGCTGCCCCGATCATCCAAGAAGATGGGCCTTTCTCTGCATGAAGACAGGATCTACGTGTCCACCTCCGATCTGCATGTAATCGCGTTGAATGCCAGGACCGGTGAATTGGTTTGGGATCACACCATGGAGCTTGGCTCAGAGGGGGTGCCTCGCGGGGATTACCAGACGCGAGGCGCGCCATTGATTGCCGGCAACGTAGTCATCCAGAGCACCTTGTCATTCAGAGTGCCTAAAGGCTCGTATATCATTGGAATAGATCGAAAATCCGGCAAGGAGGCCTGGAGATTCAATACCGTCGCCTGGCCAGGTCAGCCGGGGGGCAATACCTGGAACGGGATTCCCGTTGAGGAACGTAACGGTGGTTCGGTTTGGCAACAGGGAACCTACGATCCCGAATCCAATCTTGTCTATTACGGCATCGCACCGACCTATGATACGGCGCCGCTCTTGGTTCCCTCGCAGGAGGAGGGCGTCACCAACGAAGCCATGTACACGAATTGTACCGTGGCCTTGAACGCTGATACGGGCGAACTGGTCTGGTATTTTCAGCACACGCAGAATGATCAGTGGGATATGGATTGGGCGTTCGAACGCACCATCGCTGAATTGCCCACTAAGGATGGCGGCACGGTAAAGGCTGTTATGAATGTAGGAAAGAATGCCATGCTCGATGCGCTGGATGCGGCTACCGGGCAATTCCTGTTCTCATTGGATGCCGGGGTGCAGAATGTGATCACTGCGGTCGATCCTATAACGGGTGCGAAGACCATCGATCCTACGAAAATGCCAAATCCCGAGAACTCCAGCGTCATCTGTCCGGTGCCGTTTGGCGCCCGAGCCTGGCCGCAGACGTCATACAGTCCCGACACGAACTATGTGTATGTGCCGATTACTGAATCGTGCTTTGGGATCACTGAAACAGACAAAGGCGGCAGGCTGCTGACGACCGGCGTTAGTTTTACCGGTGCGCCACAGCCTGATCTTGACGACGGCATGATGGGGCGTGTGCAGGCCATTGACGTTGCCAATCGGCGACTTGCGTGGAATACCGATCAGGTTACGCCGCCGTCCACTGGCATGTTGGCCACCGCCGGCGGGCTGGTCTTCTCCGGTGACATCGATCCTTCGCTTAAGGCCTTCGATGATGCGACGGGTAAGCTGTTGTGGCAGGCCGCGCTTGACGACCTACCCACGTCGAGTCTTATATCCTACAAAGTGGGCGAGAAGCAGTATGTGGCTGTTGTGCTTGGGATGACGAACAATTTTATCCGGGACATTACCAGGCACTACAGACGATGGAGTAATACCAAGGGCAAGTCAGGGGATCGGGGAGGCGCATCAATCTGGGTGTTCGCGTTGCCATAATGCAGTTCATTCCAGTGGCGAACCAGCTACAGAACAACAGCAATGGCAACAAGATCGTCATCGAGACCTCAGCCAGCGCAAATCTGCGTCATCTTGAATTCAGTAGTATTTTGTAAACCTGATAGGTGAATCGGGGGCTACCAACGGGGTCTATTTTCGATCGGCAGGAGGGGTGGTTTCCATAAGTATGAGACCATGCCAGTCGCGTACTATAAAATCTCTCGCCTGTTCGCAAAGCATACGCGCGGAAGCCCCTTCAACTTTGATATCAACGGTCCAGGGCGCTATCGTGGCGTCATCGTGTGTCGGGGACTTTTTGGCGGTGCCTTCCTGGGACAGTCCTGTCAAGGACCCTTGATCGTTCAATTCCAGCACACCCGTGCTCCCGTTTTTCTTTACTGTGTAGGTTTTAAGTAGAGTCTGCTCATAAAGTTGTTAAGAAGGTTAAGAC
>JASMJM010000043.1 GCA_030749725.1 Pseudomonadales bacterium
TGTCTGAAACACACCCTTGCTATATTGTCAGGTTGGTGCAGGAAGAACCCAGCTTCCGGGTTGGCTGGCTGGGCGATGGGGTCTTAACCTTCTTAACAACTTTATGAGCAGACTCTACATAGAGCCCGGCAATCCCGACAAAAAGTGTTCCCTTCCACAGGCGTTGAAGTCTTACATTAATATCAGAATCTTCGATTTCTTCCATGGCACCTCACCTCGCAGACTAAGCCATGTCTCCCGGCCCCACAGAGACGCCGAGAAAACTATGACTCATTGGAATCAATCCGCTTTGTCTCACGCTCAACTTCCCACTTGAGAAACGCGTCCAATTCCTCTTTGATGGCATGGACTACGTAGGCGATGATAGCGGCGTCGTCGAAGAAACCCAGCATCGCTATGAAGTCGGGTATTACATCGAGCGGTACTACGAAGTATAAAACTGCCGTCAACACCAGTAGGATCGTCTGCCACGACACTCCTTGGTAATCACCACCGATCCATGCTTTGAGCAGGCGGAAGAGTGCCATAAGATCTTCCCAGACGCCCTCGAGTGCTGCTTTCTTTTGAGTCGCTTTCTCGCTGGCCTTACGCAGCAGTGCGGCAGCTTTTTCCCTGTTCTCAAGATAGGCTTGTGCTTTTCGCTTGGCGGTGCGAAAACCCACTGGCGCCTTCTGATCTCGTTGCTTGCTCATGCTGACGTCAGCCACTGACGATAAACTTCACGATCCATTCTGCCACCTGCCTTTCGTTGGTTTGCACGGCCAGAGACGCCATGCCTGGCTCGATCGCCGCACCCAGCAGATCCCTCCTGGATTCCATCAATTCCCGGGCGTACCCCTTGCTGAATTCCGGATGTCCCTGCACGGCCAGAATGTGCTGATCGACCCTGAACATCGCGTTTGGACAGAAATCACTGGTCGCCAGCAATTCGGCGCCCGTTGGCAGACGGGTCACCTGATCCTTGTGACAGACCAGCAGCGAAAACTCCATCAACTGCGGTGTCATAAATGATTCGCTGCGGATCACTTTGCTGTTGTGAACCCCGACGCCCCATCCCTTGTCGCACGCTTGGGTCCGGCCACCGAGAGCGAGGGCAATCAGCTGGTGACCAAAACAGATTCCCACCAGCTTCTTGTTGGCCCGATGCAAGATTAGCACATAGGCCTGCAGGTTTCGGATCCACGCTTTTTGATCATAGACACTGTCTCGACTACCTGTGATGACAAAGGCGTCACACTCATCATGGCCGTTGGGGTAGACACCATGCTCTACGTCATAGGTTCTGAATTGAAGCTGGTCGGGGGCAGTCACCGACCGCAGCAGATTAGTGACCATGGCCGGGTAGTCACCGAATTGCCCCTGAAACGGTGCCAACACCGAACCCGCCTGCAATATTCCTATGATCATCGATGCAAATCCAAGTCGAAGAGGTGCTCAGATAATTTCAAAATATCTTTGCAGCTGCCAGTCATTTACAGATCTTTCATACTCTCTTACTTCCCACTCTCTGCTGGCCACGAAGTGGTCGATGAAGGCGTCGCCAAATAGCGCTCTCGCCTGACTGGATTGATCCAGCTCCCTGGCTGCTTCTTTCAGACTACCCGGAAACTGCAGCGAAGTGTCCAGTTCCTCCTGTCCTGCATAGGCATTTCCCCGAACCGGTAGGTGCGGCTTTAGTTGTTCTTTGATACCCAACAGACCGGCACCGATATTTGCTGCAGCGACCAGATAGGGATTGCCGTCGGCGGCTCCCAAGCGGAACTCAACGCGCTGTGACTTGGCCGTTCCGGCAATTACGCGCAGAGCAGTGGTCCGGTTGTCGATTCCCCAAGTGGCCGCTGTCGGTGCCCAGGCGCCCTTCACCAGACGCGTATAGCTGTTTATGGTAGGGGCACAAAGGGCCAGGAATGGCCGCAGGTACTTTTGCTGACCGGCAACGTAGGACGCCATGATCTCACTCATATTGCCCATCTCTCCCTGCTGGTAGAAGACGTTCTCGCCACTGTCTGAATCGTAAAGCGATTGATGGCAGTGACCACTTTGTCCCGGATAGTCCATGGACCATTTCGCCATGAACGTGGCTATCAACTCGCGCTTCTGAAAGAACGCTTTGGCAAAGGTCTTGAACAGGGATGCCTTGTCAGCTCCAGCCAACGCCTGATCCACGGCAATGGCAGCTTCCCATACGCCGGGTCCGGTTTCACAGTGCAATCCTTCCAGGGGGAAGTCGTGAGCGAGGCAGAAGTCCATCAGATCGTTGAACAGTTGTGACCAGGTCGTTGCCCTTAGAATTGAGTAGCCGAAATTGCCAGGGGTGAGGGGACTGAGATTGCGGTAGTTCTTCTCCCTGACACTGTGAGCTGTCTCATTAAAGATGAAGAACTCATACTCAAACGAAAGCCTGGCATCAAATCCCATCTCTGCCGCCAGATTAAGTACATTCTTGAGACGGCTGCGCGGACAGATGGGATGCAGCCCTTCTCCATCTGCATTGACGAATTCACCGATGAAGTAAGGTAGATTGCCCTCGTCGGTCAGGCGACGCTCGGTGGTCAGATCCAGTCGATAGAGGGCATCGGGAAACGCTGTGTGCCAACCCGTGAAGCCGACATTGTCATACAACTGGTCGTTCATGTCCCAACCCAAAACACAGTCACAGAATCCTGAAGTTGAGTCTGCGATCGATTCAAACTTGTCCAGGCTGATATATTTGCCGCGCAGCACGCCATCGATATCCGTAACGCCAAGTTTTACCCGGGTTATCCCCTCTTTGCGATATGCGGCAATCTTTTGGTTCAGGTTTATCTCCGCCATTGCATTCTCCTTCCGCACGGGCCGTCCGCGACATGCCATCCACGACTGACCGTCCACGGACAGTATCAGGCTCAACTCTACTAAACGGCTGTGGATGAGGCAAAAGAAACCGTGACATCCATTTGAGGACTCGTACCGGATCGAGTTGGACCGCTGCCGCTTCGCCCCCTCAACAACTTGTTTGTAGGGCTTTTGTAGAAGCCGAGCGATTCTTGCCAGGATTATTCCCTGCTGGAAATGGCCTTTATCTTGTCCTCGGTCTTCTTCTCGGGATCGGTCACTTCAATCAGACGGGACGGCAGCTTCTTACTGACCTTGGCACCAAGTTCGCGCATGGACTCGGCCTTGGACACCAAGTTGGAACGCCCCGATGATAATTTGTTGTGTGCCTTATCGTAGGATTTTTGGGCACTGTTCAGCTTGTCGCCTATTTCCTCCAGGTCACGCACGAAATTGACGAACTTGTCGTACAACGATCCCGCCCGGTCGGCTATCTCCTGGGCATTGCGGTTCTGCTGCTCGTAACGCCAGATATTCTGAATGGTTCTGAGCGTTGCCAGCAGTGTAGAGGGAGCCACCATGACGATGTTCTTGTCAAAGGCCTCACCAAAAAGATCTGCATCATGCTGAATGGCGATTGAGAATGCAGCTTCCACCGGCAGAAACAGCAGCACGAAATCGAGACTGCGGACGTCGACGAGCTTCTGGTAGTCCTTATCCGACAGCGCTTTGATGTGATTGCGAAGGGACTGTATATGTTCACGCAAAGCCTGCTGCCTTTTGTCCTCCTCCTCTACCGAACAGAAGCGCTCGTATGCCGTCAGAGAAACTTTTGAATCGATGATGACATCCTTGCCTTCGGGCAGATGTACGACTACATCCGGTTGTAAGCGACTGCCCTCCTCGTTCTTCACGCTCACCTGAATATCGTACTCCCTGCCTTTCTGCAGGCCCGACTTTTCCAGAACCCTCTCCAGAACGATCTCGCCCCAGGTACCTTGGGTTTTGGTTTGCCCCGTCAATGCGTTGGTCAGATTGACTGCGTCCTGACCGATGCGCGCATTGAGGTCCTGCAGGTTCTTCACCTCCTTGATGAGAGAGAATCTTTCCTTGCTCTCACGGGAATAGGTTTCCTCCACCTTCTTTTCAAAGTCCTTGATTCTCTCACTCAAGGGCTTGAGCAAGCTGTCCAGCTGTTCACCACTCTTTTCGCTAAACACCTTCTGCTTGTTCTCGAATATCTCGTTAGCGATGTTCTTGAACTCGACGTGCATGCTTTCCCTGGCTTCATCCAGCAAAGCCAGTTTTTCCTGCTGTGTGACGTCAGCCCATATGGCACCACCTAGCCCTGT
>JASMJM010000044.1 GCA_030749725.1 Pseudomonadales bacterium
CAACATGAAGAGTTTTTGTTTTGGATTGCGAATCAGGCCCCCATCACCTTGCAGAAAAATCCTGTCATGACTGTCCGTCAAATTACCGATTATGGACTGCTTTATCTGCTCCTGACTCAAACCTTCGAGTTTGAAATCAGCCGTGTTACCGCACATCGTCAGATTCCTGTCTGCAAGCTTATAGTCATCGATTTCTGCATCCAGAATCTGATAGTTGCCTTGTTCAAAAAACCGCAGAAGTCTATCCAGTTCAGACCAGTGTTCGGCATCTATCTCAGAGCAGGTCCCAGCTCTGTTAGCCCAATCATGCATGGCCAATGCGACCGTATCATGTGAGTTTTCCCGCGGTGTTGTAATGTGTCCCGGCGCAAAGAAGTCATTCAGAAAGTGATCGGAAAGGGCACTATTCACCAGAGCATTAAGAATGTGACCATCCCTGGCGTCATTCACGGCTGCCAAGTGAAGGCTGTTGAGGCTCTTCATGAGATCATCCTGGAAGTGTCGCTCGTTGTGACTGGAAGCAGACAGGTAGTCAAACAGCACTGCATACTTTGAACTTTTGTTAAGCAATTCTAAAACGTGGTCGTTCAGTGGTTTGTCTCCGGTACCAAATATTTGTCTGGGATAATGCATGAAGTCAACGACTTCATTGATCTTGCCGTAGGTCATTATTTCCTTTATGTCTTCCGTTGAGTCAGCCGTTAGCTCGTCAACGGCCATCCTGAGTTTCCTGCACTTTTCCGTTTGTGACTTACCAGCCTGTGAGCAGTGATAATCAATCGCCACGGACAACGCAAGATCGCTGATCTCCCGATGCTCATCGCCTCCAAACCCAATTGCCAATGGTGACAAGATGACAAGAATACCAACTTGAAAGAAACGCCTTATCGACATAACTTGTTCCCTATTTGTGATGTTGTAATCTCCTTCAGCGAGTCTACATGACCACACCGAAAAGCAATGCGTTGACTTGACAAGGCATCGTTGACTAATGGAGTCAGATCAATATCATACCGGAGAACTCTCGTGTCGTAATTTATTCGAGAATCAATCTCTCAAAGGTTGAGAGTTCATTCTGAGATGATGCCATTTCCTGGATATGCAATCGCCTGTGTTACCCCAACAGTATCGTGGATACAAGATAATCGACGCGTCAAACGCATCATAGACCGATGATAGGTTCAAGAACCGCACCGTTATCTTTTCCTCTTTTCGATCCAGGAAGCGGTTTTGCCAATGCAGGCCCAAGTCTCTAGTTCATCATCATGCGTAGAAGTCTCTTTGACAAATTTACGTAGGTTTTTGTTGGCCAGCTTCCGATGCCGCTCAGGGTCCCAACTCTCAGCCCAGTAATTCTTGTCCATACCAAAAAGCCCCAGCCCCTTCTGTTCGTTCAATATGGACTCATAGTCGGGAGCTGTGGCTTGTCTGAGATTCCTGATTACTTCTTCGCACCACTCCTCGTCTACATCAATACGTATCGTCTCATAGATCAATTCAGAGCTGACTTCCGCAATGACGGCGTGGGGCTCCCAGTCTGTCGTCGACCCGATGTTGAGCTGTCCCACAGGTCTTGTCTGCCCCCAACAACGCCAAAAGGTATAGATCTTGCACGCGTTCTTTGAGATCCAACCAACCGAGGGCCTTGGTTTCTCTGCGTGAGTGTGCGCAGAAATCCAGTAAATCGATTCCTGTGGGTATGGTTCGAATAAGCGACCAGGTCTGCCTACAGACTTACTAAGGTGAACGCGCAACCCAGGGATCTTGAGGCGCAGGTCGTTACGACTGTAGTGCGATGCAATGATCCTAATACGGGGCACATACTGACTCTTGAGTTGACGAGAAAACCACGAAGTTTGTGAGGTCGTCTTGTCCAAGAAGGACATCCATCCCCATTCACCATACATCTCAACACCGGCAAATTTCGCCTGGTGATTCTTGTCTGCATAGTCTGAGGTGTCAATAAGAAGGATTTGCATGCCTTGCCCGTTAGTTGCAGTGCCCGCGAGATAGCAGCCATCCTGAAGATGTTGCTCGTGACCATTGCCGGACCCACATCTATCTTTCAACGCCCTGAGTCCTTCGTCGATGTCCTCACCTAAACTGTCTAGATACGCCCAACCAGCGACCTCTGCGCTCTTTCGGTTAAAGTGGCTGATTCTTTTAAGTGCTTCATATTTGGAGAGCGGTGGATTGGATTCCTCCGCTCCGCACAGTTCCTTTCGATTCTCGAACATCGTCGCTGTGTTTCCAGCGCCCAGATAGTCATGGTTGCCAATTACGAAAAATACAGGACGTTTCTCACTTCTAAACTTTCCCAACAGGTTTAGAGCACTACTTAACTCGTCTAGGCAACCGTTGTTTGCCGCATCCCCAAGGTAGAGAATCACGTTGGCACCATGAAAGCGATTCAAGAAATACTTGAGCATCTCTTGTGCCGATACATCCAGAGCAGGGGACCTGATCGAGAGTGGAAGAAAATGCTTGTCAATCCAAGAATTGCGCCACAACGATACGTAGTGTTTGACTTTCTCGGTCTGCAACTGAGAATCGGCGATGAGCCCGACAACCACGGTTTCGTCTGATCTCCGGACAGTGCCCTCAAGTACCGCTGAACCATGGGATACTTTGGTCGTCGTACACCCGTTCAAACCCAGCAGTGAGATAACGAACGAGATTAGCATTGAGCGAGTATTCATACCTACCGTTAGAGAACGTGACCCATGAGGAGCATACATGACCGCTGCAGACAAAATTGAGACTACGCCGTTGTCGTTTATTTTGCTAGGGTCGGCCTCTGCCAACGCGAAATGAGTCTAAGAGCGACGCGTGTCTGCCACGGCTCCTTTGGCTTCCTGAGTGTCAGTGATCTCGAACGTCTTTGCGGACCCATCACGGTGAGTCTCCTGCAGCATCCCAGTCGCTTATACTGAAAGCGACTGTATCGATTATCGGTCGGCATCGTCTCTGTCATGGGGATGAATTCTCTGAGAGACCTCTTGAGCCGTTTTGCCAACAAGGGCTGATGGCGAGCTGGATAGCTGTTGTTCAGAAGCAACGGTATGTCGTACGGCGAGCGGGGCCATGACATACGCCAAGAGTCTGGTGTCTTGATCGGATCAACTGGGCTACAATTCTGCATCGATTCCAGAGCGACCATGGTGCCCGGATGGGGATAGACCTATGAGCATTGCAGAGACCGCACTCAGACAGCTAATGGCAGGGGTGGGGAGCACGACACCCGAATCGATCGAGATTGACGAGGGAAGATCCGCGTTGCAGACGCCGTTTCGCGTGGCTGAGGGCGCCGCGGCAGCGCTCGCCGCCGGTGCTACACTGGCTGCAGAGATTTGGCAGATGAGAAGTAGCCAGACGCAGCAGGTCCGGGTATCCACCCGAGAAGCGGCTGCATCCCTGATCAGTTTTATGTTTCATAAATTCGAAGACGCTTCCAGAGCGCCTCAGGGCTTTGACGCGGGGCAACGACAGGCACGGATCGGCGGGTTCTATGCAACTCAAGACAAGCGATTCGTTTATCTGCATCCGAGCTTTCCGACTACGACCGCCAAGTTGTTACGGTTACTGGATTGTGAGAGTGACAAAGAAGCGGTAGCAGCCACGGTCAAGGGCTGGAAGGCCCGGGATCTTGAGAACGCCATCGTTCAAGCAGGCGTCTGCGGCGCGATGCTTCGAAGCGCTGACGAATGGGACCAGTCGCAACAAGGGCGTATTCTGGCGTCCCTTCCGGTAGTAGAGATCACCAAAATAGCAGATAGCCAACCGGAACCATTTGACCCGGATGGAGATCAACCACTTTCCGGTATTCGGGTGCTGGACCTCACGCGTGTCTTAGCCGGACCAACCTGTGCCCGAACACTCGCTCAATATGGCGCCGATGCGATGCGCATCGGGTCTCCCAATCTCCCCTCGGTACCCTCGTTTGTGGCAGATACGGGTCACGGCAAATTGTCTGCGTTCTTGGATCTGGGTCAAAGCCAGGACGTTGAACGTCTACGCCATTTGGTCTCAGAGTCAGATGTTTTTTCGCAGGGGTATCGTTCAGGCGCGCTGGACAGGTATGGCTTCAGTGCCATCGACGTCGCCAGACTGCGGCCGGGCATTATCTACACTTCCATCAATTGCTATGGACACGAAGGGGACTGGCGTCGACGACCCGGCTGGGAGCAGTTGGCGCAAACAGTGACTGGCATGGCAGACGTTCAGGGAGGCGAAGGCGCTCCGGCACTGCTTCCCTGTGCGCCCACTGATTACACGACCGGTTACCTGGCAGCGTTCGGCACGTTAGTCGCACTGAAACGAAGAGCACAATATGGCGGCAGTTATCTGGTCAGGGCATCCCTCTCGCAAACCGGCATGTGGCTGCGCAAACTTGGCATTGCAGAATCGGATTGGGCGGAGAGGGTGGTTCCTTTATCCCGAGAGGAAACAGACGAGTTCTCCATTAATTCGGACACCGGATTTGGCCCAATGGTCCATCTGAGACCACCGGTACAGCTATCCCTAACGCCCACTCGGTGGCGCCGGCCAGTGGTGCCTCTTGGCACTCATGCACCTGTGTGGCCTTCGGCGACGTGACAGGTTTGACTTCAAAGTGCCCGGATGGCAGGGAACTCGCCTCGGCGGACGTGTTGGTTTTCGTATTCGATTTGAGATAGAGCTGTAGAGTTCCGGGAGAGCTGAGTAATGGATATCAAGTCCCTACGCAACGTCGGCAAGAGCGATCTTGCCATTACGCCGCTTGGATTTGGCGGTGGTACCATCGGCAGTCCTGAAGTAAGTAATGAAGCGAGTCTGGAAACCGTCGCCGCTGCCTGGGCGTGTGGTGTTCGTTACTACGATACCGCGCCCTGGTACGGGATCGGACGTTCGGAACGTCGCCTGGGACTCGCCCTTAGTGGCATCGCTGAACGAGCTGAATACCGCATCAACACCAAGGTCGGCAAGACGTTGCTGCCGGAACCGGTGCGGGACGAGGCTAACAAGACGCTGAGCCCGGGTGGACAAGTGCGCACGGTGCGAGATTCCCTGAGTGGATTTCGGGTCGATTTCAACTACAGTCACGATCGAATCATGGCACAACACCACGATTCGTTGCAGCGACTTGGGCTCAGCTCGGTAGATAGTCTGACCATCCACGACATCGACTATGGTTACCATTCGCAGGAGCAATTGGAGCGACATCTTGACGAGCTGTCGCGGGACGGCGGCGGGGGCGCCGAGGCATTGGAAAATCTTCGGGAAGCCGGCGCTATCAAGGCTATCGGCTGTGGTTGTAACCTTGAATCGCGCAATGCCGATAGCTGGCTGGGCGGTGAACACGAGGAGCTCTGTGAACGCATTGCGGATCTTGTCGATCTGGATTTCTTCGTCGTCGCCGGTGCCTATACGCTGCTCGAGACACGGGCGCTGAGAAGGATCCTGCCGCTTTGCCAGGAACGTGGTATCGGCGTGATCGCGGCCGCACCCTATGCCAGCGGTTGGTTGGCCACGCAGAGCCAGTCCGCGACCTACATGTACGGACCGGCCCCAAGTGACATCGTGGCACGATCGCAGCGCATGCGCACGATCTGTCAGGACCACGACGTGCCGCTGGCAGCGGCCGCCCTACAGTTCACGTTAGCCCACCCGACGGTGGCTGCGGCTATTCCCGGAGCCAAAACGGCCGAGGAAACGACCCAGAATCGTCGTCATCTGGACGCCGTCATACCGGCGACAGTTTGGAAGACCTTCAAGGCAGAGGGGCTGTTGGACCCGCGTGCGCCGACGCCTGCCTGACGAGCGAATATTGGTGGCGCGAATTACCTCTTCTCGATGCAGCGAAAGCTATTAGCATCGTTGGGATCTACACCTGATTGCAGCCTTGCTACCTGCGGATAAGGACAAAGGGGTCGCGAATATTGGGTTTCGCCCTTCTCCTTGTGCTCTGTAGAAATGCTGGCAGGCGTTTGCTCTGCCTCTACCCAGTTGATGAGGGGTGTCATCACGTCGAACACATCCGGCCCCGGACCACCTGCGCAATGGAACATGCCTGGCACGATGAACAAACGGTAGAAGTCGTTGACGTTCCCGCCAACCCGTTCGTCGACTGCGTCGTGGTAATCGATGGCAGTCAACGGATTGATGTCGGGGTCCGCCCAGCCGAAATAGCTGATCAACTTACCGCCGCTGTCTCGATAGGGTCTCAGATCCGGATCAACCGCATCCACGATGTCCCTGAACTGGGTAAGATTGTCGGGCCTGGCAGCATAGTCGAACTCGGTCCAATCAAAATCGGGATCGTCTTTGACGAACACCATGTAACGAAAGAAATCGGACCCCAACAGATCCAGTAGGGCGGGGCCGTTTTCATTCAGGAGCCAGGGAATCCAGCCGGGCCGGGCAATGCCATCGTAGCCCGGGGCCGACACTTCACTGCCCACGGGATGACCTGGATAAATAGTCCGCCCCGCCAATTTGACTGAGGCGTAGTATTGCTTGAGCGCCGCGATCTCCTGGTCCGTAAAGCACGTGACAGCATCGGCCCCGTCACATCCTGGCAGGTCCTTTTCCGCGTCGAACGGACAGTTGCGCGGGTCATCAATGAGACCATCCTTCAGACCGTCGAGGGCATCACACTGTCGGTAGATTCGATCAGCAAGGACCTCGATTTCCTTCCGGTCCAGGGGTCGCTCCTTCAATGCAGTCATGCGCCAGGCCTGAGAGAATTTGAGGCCGGAGTAGTCGTTAGCCGGAGCCCCGGCAATAATGCCATTGAAGTCGTTGGGGAATCGCTGTGCCGACATCAGGGCCTGCCGTCCACCGGTGGAGCATCCCATGAAATAGCTGTACGCGGGAGCGTCGCCGTAGTACTTCTCAGTTAGCAATTTCGCGGTTTGCGCGGTGAGGTGCACGGCTCGATAACCATAGTCGATCAGCTTGTGCAGGTTCCTGTACGCGAAACTCCCGCCCTGTTCTATGCGCCGGTCGTGACCGGTATCGGTGTAGGCGGTGGCAAACCCATATTGCAGTGCCCGCTGACTGGTGCGCCGACGGCCGGGACTTTCCGGTGGGGTGCCTGCCAGGCCTCCGTTGCCGTGCATAAAGAGCCGGCCGTTCCAATTCGTTGGCAGATCCACCGCGAAGCGTATCTCGCTGGGTATCACACCGGAAACGGCACAGAATTCCACGGCGCCGGACTCGAGTGAAGCTGTGACGACGCTGAAGTCGACTGTAGTCAATGACATGAGTGATCGACAGCTCGATGCCGGTTGGTGACGGGATTTGCTGTAATCAACTTTCGAGCTGTCGGCATCGGAAAAAGGCAGTGACAGCGCCACTGGCGACAGCAATACTGTCAGTGCCAGAACCAGCATTCTAAGCATCGTTTAGCTCCTGGGTCGTGCAAGGGTCTAGAGGACACCAGGCTCCTTGAGACCGAGTTGATCTCTAAGAGACAGGATCTCTTCTTCCCGCTCAGGCAGTGGCGCGGGCCTCGTAAACAGACCGTCCTTGGTCAGTTCGGCAACCACCTCTTCGCTGCGTGGGAATGCTTCGCCATACCTGTGAATGTGGAACAGGTACTCGAAAGGTCTTCTCGGTCTTTGACCCCCGGCTTC
The DNA here is from genome assembly GCA_030749725.1 of Pseudomonadales bacterium. Lineage (GTDB taxonomy): Bacteria > Pseudomonadota > Gammaproteobacteria > Pseudomonadales > Azotimanducaceae > JASMJM01. The sequence goes on from JASMJM010000044.1 coordinate 7,617, forward strand.
CCAGCTTTCCAGTGGGTAACCGACCGTCTGCGCCATAATCATCCGGCAGGTGTCCGGTACACCCAGGGCTTTCATCAATTCGCCTCCCCTCGGTCCCGCACCGATACAACAGGTTCCAAGTCCCATCTCGTAGGCCGCCAGGGTAGCCTGCGCGATGCCCTGGCCACAGTCGACATCACAGGGACCGACCGATTTCAGGACCTCACCGATGCCGGCGAAGATGGGTAGTAATGTCTCTTTCACGCCTTTCTCTCTGACCTCTCTGGGGCCGACGCCAAGTGCGCCCACCTCGGCAAGTTTCATCAGGCTTTCAGCTTGATATTCAACCGCATCTTCCGGATCGACGATCCAGATAATCACCACCGGTGCGATGCGAAACTGCCAGCCGATGATGGCGCCCTGCAGGATGTCGATCATATCGGTGTCGCTCTCTTTGAATAGAGCGACGCCCCGAAGGCTCTGCACGTTTCCCCAGTGGGAGGCGATTCGGGCGGCTTCGAACATCACTTGGATCTTTTCTTTTTCGACAGGCTTATCGGGTTGCAGATAACGGATTGAACGGCGGCGGCCGATGACTTCACGAAGTTCCATATTGTGTACCTTCTGTAGGTTGTAGGCGTGGATTGCGGACGGGCTATTGTATCCCAACGGCATCGGTTCCCGCTAATCTCAGTCCGGCTCCGCTGTCTTCTCGGTAATCGGGTATCGATCTGCTAAAATGGCTGGGAGTTCAACGTGAGAATTGATGCAATGTCGAAGGAAATGAGAGATGTTTGTCTGTGCGTAGGAACGATCGGTCTCTGCTGTGTACTTGGTTTTATCGTGCTGGGTGCCCTGACCAGGATCAAAGTGCTCAAGACGGTTACCTTTCTGGGAGCCTTGACAGTTGTGTCAATTGCACTTTTTTACGTCGGTATCGCCCCTCACGTCAGGAAGAGATTGAACGCTAGGCTGCAAGCGGTTTGGTGTCGTTACTAGGCTGTAGCGACTACAGAAAGAGCTGAATAAATTCCAACAAGCCGACCCCGTACCGTTCGTTGTATATCAACCACGACAGGACCATCACGCCGAACGCAAGCAACAGACTTACCAGAAGCACAACCATACCGACGACGACAACGTCGCTCAATAATACGGATCGAATCAGTTTAAAGATCGCCATATTTGAACGCTACGTTGCGCTGTGCTGCTTCAGATTGCGGCTCAGCTTCTTCAGATTTCGGCTCAAGTTTGCTTTTCCTCCTCAAAGAATTCTCGTCTCTTCCCAAGTGCCAACTGCGGCCATACAGTGGTGAACGTATACGCCATCCATTCCGTGGATGCTGATGACAGACGACGATGATACTGTATTTTTGGATTCCACGAGTCAAAAAATAGCGCCGAGCCATCTGTGTTCGAATTCAAGGGTGGGACTACCGAGAAAGGATGATTTCGAAAGGGCAGGTGTGCGAAACTTGGGGCTGGCAGTGATTCAGTCGATGCTTGAGCAGATAGGAGTTTTCCATGCTGGATGCGGCAGGACGTCACCAGGAGAGAATTGAAACGAACGGCATAACGCTTCGGACCATCGTCGAGGGGGATGGTCCTCTGGCGATACTGCTACATGGATTTCCTCGTTGCTGGTACCTGTGGCGACATCAGATCGATCCACTAAAGGCTGCCGGTTTCCGCGTCGCTGTTCCCGATCAGCGCGGCTATGGTGACAGCTCTTGTCCGGCAGGGATCGAGGACTACAGTATTCTCGATCTGAGCGCGGATGTGATCGGTCTTGCCGACGCGCTTGGCGAGGAGGAGATTTACCTCGTTGGGCATGACTGGGGATGTATCGTCGCGTGGTATACGGCACTTCTGTATCCACACCGGCTGCATTGTGTGATGGGACTGTCGGTGCCATTCTTACCCATGGGACCTTGGGCCATCAATCCCCCGGGCATGGATGAGCGCTTCTGGTACATTCGATATTTCCAGACGCCGGGCATTGCCGAGAAGGAATTCGAGGCGGACATCGATCGAACCTTCCGCTTCGTGAATGGCGCCCGCGACGAAGCCCCGGCTAACGACGGGGCAAGAGACTCGTTCCTGGGCGCAGGGCCTCCGCCTGGAAAACTCTCGCCTGCCATTACCGAGGAGGACCACGCCTACTATGTGGCGTCATTCAGGCAATCCGGATTCCGAGGTCCCCTCAGCTGGTACCGGAATATCGCTCGCGTGCCGACCCTGACCCCTTGGCTCGCCAACGCGCAGATTCAGGTGCCGGCGTATTTTCTGGCGGGTGCCGATGACCCCGTGCTACAGTTCAGCGCCGGTTCTTATGACGCCCAGGATGCCAATTTCGCTGACTTGCGGGGCAAGCGACTGATCGACGATGCCAGTCACTGGGTACAGGAGGAGAAGCCTGCAGAAACCAGCAGTGCGATCGTCGAATTCCTGACCGGTATCCGCGGGTGACCGGGATTCAAAGTCTCTGGAAGCGACAGTGGGCGAATTGCCGGACTGTTTGCACTTCTCGGATCTGCTGATGGGAGTAGAGTAGAAAATGCCTAACAAGATCAAGTCTGTTCGATGGACGGAAGACCGCTCACTTTCAGTGGTCGAAGGAGATGCATTGGATCCGGGTCCGAATGAACTGCAAATCCAGGTGGCTAGCGTGGGTGTATGCGGTTCCGATCTACATTTTTTTCGCGGCGACTTTCCACCAAGACCCGGGATCGTGCCGGGGCACGAGCTTGCAGGTATCGTAAGTGCCGTCGGCAGTGGTGTACGCCGTGTCAGTGAAGGTGATCTGGTGGCTGTAGAACCACTGCTTCGATGCGGTCACTGTAGATTCTGTCTGAGCGGCGATTACCATGTCTGCTCGGAGCGAGGACTCATCGGCGAGAACAGAGATGGCGGTATGAGCGAGTATGTGAATGTTCCGGCAATCACTGCTTTCAAAACACCCCAAGGGGTCGATGCGGAACTTGGTGCATTGGCAGAGCCACTCGCCTGTTCCGTGCACGGATTCGCTAAAGCCAAAGTCAAAAGCCACGAGACGGTGTTTATCCTCGGCGCTGGGTCCATTGGGCTCACGGCATTGCTGGCAGCTAAAGCATGCGGAGCCCGGGCGATTATTCTGGCGCGCCATCCTCATCAGCAGGAGGCGGCGCGAAGGCTGGGTGCCGATGAAGTGATCGCTGATAACGAGGCAGGTGAGTCCAGACTTTCTGAACTGCGTAAGTCACAGGCCATCGATGTGGCGGTCGAAACGGTCGGCGGCAAGGGCGATACGCTGCTCAAGGCACAGCTCATGCTGCGTCCCAAAGGACGGCTGTTATTAATCGGAGTTTTCAGCATCCCGAATGTGTCGGTCAATCCCTTACATCTCGCTCTTCGAGAGGTGGAGCTCATCGGTTCAATGACGTACGCAGCAAGTGATGGACGGGCTGATTACGAGATCGCCCTGAACGTCTTGTCCGACTATGCCGAGGTAGCCAGAACACTCGTCACTCACAGATTCCAGCTGGATGATGTGCAGCAGGCGTTTGAAACGGCATTGGATAAGTCCTCCGAATCCATCAAAGTGCACCTCAATCCTGCCCTCCAGGCGTGAATTAGCTCGCACCAAGGCCCCGGCGCTGGCCCAAATAGATGGGCGACGCTGATGCAGGTATCAGCGCAGCAGTCGCTGATCGGTCACCCGGCAGTCGCGAATTGTGAATTATTCTGTGACATTTCTGTCAAAACTCCGTTGTATGTATAGAGCTGATTAAAGTCTGCCACAATTTCGGAGTGGCTCTCATCTGGCCGGGAGCTGGGTATTGAGCAAGCAGCGTGAATACACCTTCGGAGTGCCTCGCATCTAGCCGGGAGCTGGGTATTGAGCAAGCAGCGTGAGTACACCTTGGAAGAGGAGCGAAAGCTGGTCGAGCGGTCTAAACTGGATCCACAAGCCTTTGGCGACCTTTATGAGCGCTACTACGATGCGATATTCAATTACATTCAGCACAGGGTGGCCAGTGTTACCGACACGGAAGATCTGGTTGCCCAGGTATTCGCCAAGGCTCTGAATAGACTCTGGCGTTTCAGGTGGTCGGGTGTGTCGATTGGAGCATGGCTGTATCGGATCGCGGTTCATGAAGTGCACGACCACTACCGCAGCAAACGACGACACCCGGTGGATCATCTGGGTGACGGAGATTGGCAGGTGGCCCATGACGGTAGAGATGCCGAGCTGAACGCAGCCGAAGAGCTGGTTGCGCAGCACCAGCTCTTCGTCCAATTGCACGAGTGCCTTTGCACGCTTAAGGCAGAAGACCATACGCTCCTGGTACTGCGCTACTTCGAGGGAAAACCGCACAAGGAGATCGCAGAGATCCTGGGGAAACGTGTGGGAGCGGTGATAACCCGAACGAGTCGAGCGGTCGCCAAACTGAGACGGGTGCTGGAATCACGAGGAATTGATCATGAACGAGTTGGAAGTGTTTTTGCAGCGGGTGCCCAAACCGAATGTCTCGGCGCCCCACTTCAAACAGGCATTAAAGCGCAGGCTACTGAGCGCTAACCAGTTTGTACAGGGGACGCCCTGGAAGAGCGCATTCGTTAGTGTCTTGGCAACGGAAGTGGCGCTGCTTGGGATTTTGGTGGCTTTCGTGGTGCAGCCGAACTTGCCTAATGATCTGCATCAGTGGTTTGCCGGTCCGATCGAGCAACAGGAGTACGACTATGCAGGACCACTCAGCAAGGCAAGCGATCAGCTACTGGTCAAAGACTATCTTACGCGAAGATATCAGCCCGGCTCAGTGAAGCTGAGCCCGCTGACTGGTGAGGAGATGGTTTCGATTCGCCGCTTCGATCTGGATAACGGTAAACAGATTCTGGTTTACACCAAACATAACGACACCCCCGGCAACCTACCGGTTGTCTATTGACACAAGCCATGAAAGTGGAAGGCGTCTTGCATAATCCAGGAGGTAAACGCGCATGAAAAACAGATTGTTGAGAGTGATTCTCGTAATATCCCTTGTGGTATTCGGACCGGCTGCCGTGGCGGAAAACTCCGGAGGATTTCTGGGCGTAGTCCTGCAGGCACTCAACGAGGACCTGAAAGAGGCCTACGGTTTTGATGGTACAGGCATCTTGATCCTGGACGTGCTGGACGGTTCGCCGGCAGCAGGCGCCGGCCTGGTGGTGGGTGACATCATTACCGGCATAGATTCAGAACCGGTTGTTTCAGTCGAGAAGCTGGTGGAAGCGCTCCGCAACAGGTCACCTGGTGAACCAACTGACCTGGACCTGTTTCACGACGGTACTAACGTTTCGGTCGCAGTGGTACTCGGCGAACACGCAGCGCCACATGGTGTCGGGTCAAGAATCAACAAATGGATGACCCTCATGGACAAGGATCGCCCGATGATCGGCATCTCAATGCAGGACATCGATGACCAGTTGGCCGGCTTCTTCCAAGTTAAGCATGGCATTTTGGTCACCCATGTACTGGAGGACTCACCGGCGGCCGAGGCGGGAATCAAGGCGGGAGATGTGATCGTCAGCTTTAACGGCACCGACGTCGCCACTGCCAGAGAGCTCAGGTATGAGTTGAAGGATCTTAGCGAGGGTGATGAGGTCGAGGTGGGTCTGGTGCGAGACGGAACCGACCATTCGTTCTCGCTGCAACTGGCCGGCAACGCGCAATTACTCGAGTACATTGAGATCGGCCCGGACAAGTCTCGTCAAGGGTTCAAGTGGATACCACAATTGCCGGAGATGTCAGCGACTGCAATTTTCTCCTCATCGGAGTTGGATGAACTCAAGTCGGATGTGGAAGAATTGCGCAGTGAGATCAAGGCCATGCGTGAAGAATTGATGAAGTTGAAGAATTAGCCATCGTCTCGTCGAGTTCCAACTGTACCATCTGAAAGGCCTATATCCGCTGCAGAACAGCAAGTTCCATGCGCTGGCAATGCTCGAAACCCAGTCTCTCGTATACGCGTAGGGCTACCTGTTCGGAGGGACTGCCGACCCGCACATGCAGAAATGCCCCGTCGCCATGCAGGTCAATCTGCTGGACCAACTCGTTCACCAAACCGGCGGCATAGCCACGGCCCTGCGCCGATGGATGTGTACAAACGCCGCTAATCTCCACCCAATGCGGCGGCTTGAATCGCTCGCCGGCCATTGCCACTAGCTGATCATTTTCCAGCACGCCGTGATAGTCGCCAAGCTCAATGGTTCGACTGCTGAAGGGACCTGGATTTGTAAGTGTGGCCAGCTCGATCATTCGATCGATGAATTCATCGGTCAGGGTTGTGCTTTCGATCGTCACTGGCTCTACTTGCGCGCGATGAACCATCTGCCATACATAGACGTACTCGAGGAGTTCCCAACGATTGCTTTCAGGCACGGTTGCATCTTTGTATAGCAATGCAACAATCCGGCCGGGTGAGCAAAGATCTGCCAGGTCATTCAGCGATGACTCGGAAACTTCCTGCACGCCACCGAACGGCGACACCTGCATGTCATAAAGCGCGGCCTGCCCATTTACCTTTCCTAAAGAAAACTGCTGGCCACTGATCGCTTCCCACACCGGGTTTTCAAGCAATTTCTTGTCATCGCTGGACATGACTTTGGTCATGAATCACCTTACGCAGTTGGGCTCATGCTCTTTCCTGAGGGAGCAGTCAGTATAAACGATCCATGCCGGAAGTTGCGATGGCGAAGAATCAGTTACACTATCGGTAGACCTGAATATCTGAGGAACACATGAGTTTTGAAACGAAAGTGATTCGGAACGGATCGTTGGCACAGATCGCGCCTCTCTTTACGGAGATGGACACGTCTGCTGAATTGACCAATGCCAGATATGAAGATGAAGGATTGAGAAACAAGTGGTTCTACACGGCAAACTTCGCTATGTACACGCTGGAGCATGGCGAAGGATACGTCTATTTTGGTGGGAGGGAAGCGAACCCAATTCTCAATAATCTGACTACGGCATGTGCTCAATTGATCAATCATCAAAGATATCTGCCAGGCAGCGCTGCAAGACAAGCTGTTCTGGATTCTGTCAGATCCGGCCACACGTTAAGAATGAAGCTTTCAAATTTGGAATTGGAGAAGAGCAGTGGTGAGTCTGCCTATTTTGAAATCGACACGGCAAATTACCAACGACTGAACGAAGTCCAGAGACTTTTTGCAGAACAGGTATACGGTGAGGGTGAATTATTCCTACAGAACATGGAGATTTTCTTCGAAGTCAGTATTTTCAAAACCAGGATCTTTGTTTTGCATCCCGACTATGTAGGAGATCGCTTCACTGAAGGAGAAGCGGATTCGAGGGCGTGCTGGCTCTACATCTTCGACAACTATTCCAAATTCAATGCGATAGACACGAATGTCGGCAACGTGAGCGCGGTGCGTGGATTCCTCGATGTTGCCGACAATGGGGATGCAGACGAATGAGTTAGCTTCGGCCAGATCCTCCATGGTCGCCATCCCGTGTCTTGCTGCCGGTAAGGCACGACAGCAAACGTCCGGAAATGATGCTCAACGGTCGTTCGATCAGCACCTTGGGTAGCTTGGCCCTCGGTCGACCATAAGCTCTGAATTGCCAGGGAACAAGCACGCTGGTTTTGGGTACGTTGACATCTCCGGAAAAGGGAGCTAATTTCGAGTATTCACGATCGATTGGAGACACAGATGGAAGCCCAATACACCCAACTGGCCGAACTGATCGGCATGGGACGTTTTGAGAAGATCAAGGCCCTTTTCGCCCTTATCGCTGATCTGGACGAGGCGGACCTGATGCTTGCCATGCCGGCCAATGTGCCCACTCTGTCCGAGAAATTCGGTCGTACCGAGGAGGAAACCGAGAAGATGGCGGAACTCCTGTTCCTAAAGGGGCTGGTGTTCAAGTCATTCAAGACGGATCCCATCACCTACAAAGCCTGCTCCCATATGGTCCAGTTCCACGATGCTACCGTCCTCTGGAAGGACGCGCCGCGTGAGTTTCTGGACGCCTGGCAGGATTGGTCGGACACGGACGGCTACCAATTGTCCAAGGCCGGTCTCGAGCGTGCAGCGGAGAGTGGTCAGTCGCACCAGGCAGGCATGCGCGTCATTCCCGTGGGGCTCACACTACAGACGGGCACGCAAGTATTGGCGGAGGACGACGTCAATATCGCTATCGACAAGGCGGAAGTCATCGCCGTGACCGCCTGCACCTGCAAGATCACCGCCCAGAAGTGCGACACGACTCTGGAATGCTGTGTTCAGTTCAACAACGCCGCCCGTTACGCAATTGCCAGGGGCACCGGCAGAGAACTGACCAAGAAGGAAGCTGTCAAGCTGATGGCTGATTGCGAAGAGGAAGGCTTGATTCACACGGTCAACAATCAGAAGAGCATGCACCAGGTCATCTGCAACTGCTGCCGCGACTGCTGTGGGAACTTTCCCGTCAAGATCAAGCATGGACTGAACAGTGTCGCGCCCAGCCGATTCCAGGCTGAAATCGGTGCCGACTGCAATGGTTGCGAACTGTGTCTGGAACGCTGTTTCTTCGATGCCATCGAGATGACGGACGACAATCTCGCCGCGGTGACCAAACCGGATATGTGCGTGGGCTGTGGTTTGTGCCAGGTGGTCTGCCTGCCTGCAGCCATCACGCTGAATGAGGTCCGGCCGATGGATTACATTCCGGATTCCTGGATTCACTAAACGATCCATCTGGCGGCTTACCGGGAACCCGGGCCTCAACACTCGTTCGTCAGAAGCGCCCCTGTTTGACCGGGTTGCTTGAAGACGAATCGGTCGTCAGTGCGAAGGCAACCCATCATGAGCGACCCCTGTTCGCCCTAGGCAATCCCATCCAGGAGAGCACACATGACCCAGGCAATCGAGACTGACGTTCTGGTCGTTGGTGGTGGCGGGGCAGCCGCCAGGGCAGCGCTGGAAGCCCATAACGCAGGCGCCAGAGTGGTATTGGCTGTGAAGGGACGTTTTGGGGCCGTGGGAACCAGAGGCTCGGGGGCCACCGCCGGGGCGATTTCCGAACTCGGTGGCATGCGCCCCATCGGCATGCCGAATGGTCCTCCCGCTTCGGGACGCCAGGAGGCGTTCGATGACATCGTGCAGGCAGGGCTGGGTGTGGCTGACCGCAGGCTGGTCGAAATCCTGACCGAGGAGACGTGGGACGCGATGACCGACCTGACGGAGTGGGGAGCGACGTTCGGTGGGATGGGGATGAAGAGCCACGGCCTTCCAATCATGACTGCGCTGGAGTCCCAGATCAGGCGAAGCGACATCCAGGTTCAAGAACAAACGATGATCGTCAGTCTGCTGGTAGAGGATGGTACCTGCCGGGGAGCGATCGGTATCGGGGAGAACGGTGGCAACAGTGTCTTCAAGGCCGCGGCAACCGTGCTCGGAACAGGAGGCAATGGGCAGCTTTTCGAACGCAATCTGCATCCCTCCTGCGTCACGGGAGACGGTTACGCCATGGGATACGAAGCCGGCGCCGAACTGATGAATATGGAGTTTAATCAGATATTTCAGGGCACCGTCTATCCGACTATCAACATGCTGACTGCCGGCTGGATGTGGCCGTATTATCCGAGGATAACGAACGGCAACGGCGAAGAATTCATCCAGAACTACCTGCCAGAGGGCACCACCGTTAAGGAGTGCATGGACCAGAGGGCACGTCACTTCCCCTTCAGCACCCGGGATACGCTTTCCAAGTACATCGACATAGCGATCATAAAAGAGATATTGGCCGGCAGGGGTAACCAGCACAACGGGGTGTATATCGATTTGACCGATCCCAAAATAAACATTCCGCCCGCCAGCAGGGAGTTTTACGAATACCGTGGAGTGGATATGACCAGGGAACCGGTCGAGGTCAGTATCTTCCTGCACTGCTCGAACGGCGGGCTGGTGATCGACGAGAACGCACAGACGACAACGCCGGGCCTGTTTGCGGCCGGCGAGGTCGCCGCCGGACCCCACGGAGCGGACCGGTTGGGAGGCAATATGCTGGCTGCGTCTCAGGTCTTCGGCAAGAGAGCGGGAAGACATGCCGCAGAGTGGGCGAAGCAGACGGGTGTGCCGAGCGTAGCGGGGGCCCTGATTGGGGAACACGAGCAACGAATAGTAGACCTCGAGGAAAGCGATGGTGATCGCACCCCGTCCGAGCTCACTCAATTGATTCAGAAACTGGCCTGGGAAAACATGCTGCTCACCCGAAGCAAGGACAACCTAAACACCGTGCTCGAAGGCGTCGAGCAGATACGAAACGAGCTGATGCCTCGCCTGACGGTATCCAATGCTACCCAACTGGTTGAGGCTTTCGAACTCCAGAACCGCTTGCAGGTGGCGGAAATTATGGCGCGACCTGCTCTCTTGCGTGAGGAAAGTAGAGGAGGGCACTACCGTGAAGATTTCCCTGAGCGGGACGATGGAAACTGGCTGCAAGCCATCACCATTGAGAAAGGTGCAGCGGGTCGACTCGAAATCGGCGGCAGAGTTGTCGATCCCGATTGGCAAGACAGAGAGGGTGACATGGGCGCCCGGCGCTGGGGATAAGCGCGCCCAAGAGTTGGAGAGCAGGATAAGCATGTGAAAGCACTGCTAAAAAAGGAAGCCAAAGCGGGCCTATGGTTGGATGAGGTCCCGGAACCGAAGACTGATATCAACGATGTCATGATCAAGGTGCTGCGTACGGCCATCTGCGGCACCGATCTGCATATCTATAACTGGGACCAGTGGGCCAGAAATAGCATTCCCGTTCCCCTGGTGGTGGGACACGAGTTCGTCGGTGAAATCGTGGAGGTGGGTGCCAATGTCAATGACTTCCGTGTCGGTCAAATCGTCTCCGGTGAGGGCCATGTGGTTTGTGGTCGCTGCCGCAACTGCATGGCGGGACGGCGTCACCTCTGTGCGGATTCCAAAGGCATTGGCGTCAACCGCGACGGCGCGTTTGCAGAATATGTGGTGCTGCCCATGTCCAACGTGTGGGAGCACAAGGCAGGCATCGACCTGGAAGTCGCCGCTTTGTTCGATCCCCTCGGCAATGCCGTTCACACCGCTCTGCAGTATGATCTCTTGGGAGAGGACGTCTTGATCACAGGTGCAGGACCCATCGGTGCCATGGCCGCCACGGTATGTCGCCACGCCGGTGCGCGCCACATCGTGATCACCGACCTCAACGCGAAACGCTGTCAGAGGGCTCTCCTCCTCGGAGCCACCCGTGCCGTCGACGCCGGATCGGAAAGCCTGCAGGACGTACAGAAGGAACTTGGCATGTCGGAAGGATTTGACGTGGGCCTGGAGATGTCCGGCAGCCAGGATGCGTTTAAAGACATGCTGGCCAATATGTGCCACGGCGGCAAGATCAGCATGTTGGGCATTCCCGCTGAGGACATGGCCATCGACTGGAACACAGTCATCTTCAACATGTTGACCATCAAGGGTATCTACGGTCGGGAGATGTACGAAACCTGGTACAAGATGACGGTCATGATCGAGTCCGGTATGGACATCACGCCGGTGATTACCCACCGGCTGCACTTTACCGACTTCGAGAAGGGCTTCGAAGTGATGCGTGCAGGTGATGCAGGCAAAGTTATTCTGGACTGGACCTAAATAGAGTCGTTAGTCCGTACCAAACAATCTAGATAATGGAGAAACGGCTTATGTATGGTGCGTACAAAGAGCATGTCAGCAGAGAGCTTGATTCAATTTCAGCAGCCGGACTGCTAAAAGAGGAACGGGAAATAACCAGTCCCCAGGGAACCCATATCGGCGTCGCTCAGGGTGAGGTGCTGAACCTTTGTGCAAACAACTATCTCGGACTGGCGCAGCACCCGGAAGTGATCGCTGCTGCCGAGGCCGGCCTGCAGCAGTGGGGTTACGGCATGGCATCGGTACGCTTTATCTGTGGCACCCAGTCGATTCACAAGGAACTAGAGCAGAGACTCAGTGAATTCCTCGGTACCGAGGACACCATCCTCTACTCCTCCTGCTTCGATGCCAACGGCGGGCTGTTCGAGACCCTCCTGGATGATGTGGATGCAGTGATCTCCGATGAACTCAATCACGCCAGCATCATCGACGGCGTGCGCCTTTGTAAGGCTAAACGCTATCGTTACCGCAACGGTGATATGGAAGATCTGCAGGACCGTCTTGAGGAAGCGGATAAAAACGGCGCACGCTTTAAGTTGATAACCACCGACGGCGTTTTCTCCATGGATGGTTACATAGCCAAGCTGGACTGGATCTGTGCTCTGGCCGATAAATACCACGCGCTGGTACACGTCGACGACTGCCACGGGACGGGTTGCCTAGGTGCTCACGGCAAAGGCTCCCACGAGCACCACCAGTGCAAGGGGCAGATTGATATCATAACGGGGACCCTGGGCAAAGCACTGGGCGGTGCCAGCGGCGGATACAGCAGCGGGCGAAAAGAGATCATCGACCTGCTGCGACAGCGTTCCAGACCCTATCTGTTCTCAAACACGGTTGCACCACCGGTGGTTGCCGGTGCCATCAAGGCCCTGGAACTGATCTCCAAATCCACCGACCTGACGGATCGGCTCCACGACAACACAAAGTTCTTTCGCAACGGACTGCAGGCACTGGGTTTCGAGCTGCTGCCCGGAGAACACCCCATCATACCCATCATGCTGGATGATGCCGCCAAAGCTACACAGTTCGCTGACATCATGCTGGAGTACGGGATCTACGTGGTTGCGTTTTCGTACCCGGTCGTCCCCGAAGGCAAAGCACGAATTCGCACCCAGATGTCAGCGGCACACACCCGTGAAGATCTCGGGTCTG
>JASMJM010000045.1 GCA_030749725.1 Pseudomonadales bacterium
TCAGCATGGCATATTGTTTCTGAATTGTCTGAAACACACCCTTGCTATATTGTCAGGTTGGTGCAGGAAGAACCCAGCTTCCGGGTTGGCTGGCTGGGCGATGGGGTCTTAACCTTCTTAACAACTTTATGAGCAGACTCCAAGTACCATGAGTTCTCTCAATTGATTCGATGCGGTTGCCTTCGGTTCGGACACTCAGCTTCATGACGTTTCCAGCGCGCTCAATAGAAACACTTATCGGTTTTGCCGCAAACCTCTCCTTCGCTGTTTCTGCGAAGTCACTGAGTATCGAAAGCCCAGACTGCCACTCTTCCGGGGTGAAATCGAGTCGCCCCGCACCAGTGTACTCAATCTCATCGTACGATCACGTCTGAGAAGACTCTCGCATACCATGGGCCATGTAATTGACCAGGTCGATCCGCTTGGATGGCCTTTAAGCGAAGTGTTGTTGGATGATCTCGTCAACCATGAGGGGACCAAGGCGCACCTCAACGCTGCGATAATGGGCCCTTATTTCAGAAACAGCTCAATAACCGGAATGGTCACGTCCGGCTTGATCACCGGAAGAGAGAGGGTAATCTGGCCCTCCTTGCTGCGCTGCACTTCGGCGGCGGCATCGAATTCCCGGTAGCGAACTTCAGAGGCATCGTGCAGAAACTGGGCATAGGCAACTTTTCCTGCCAGGTCATCCAGTTGGATGTGTTTGAACGGCCAGGCGAATATGTGCAGGTAGAGCCGCTTGCCATTCTGGGTATAACGGCAGTCCGAAGGGGCGACGTAATCGCTTGCGCTGCAACCATAGATGCTGCGGCTATTGTGGTGCATCCAACGGCCCATGCCCCGCAGCCGATCGATGGCACGTGCGTCGAACTCACCCCGTCCGGTGGGGCCGACGTTTAACAGCAGGTTTCCGCCTTTGCTAACGGTATCGATTAGCATCTGCAGCAGCGTCTCGGTGCTCTTCCAAGTTTGCTCATCTCGGTGATAGCCCCAGCTACCGCTAAAGGTCTGACACGCCTCCCACAATACCGGTTTGCCGTCCACCTGCAGCCACTCGGAAGGCTGATACTGTTCCGGGGTCTTGATATCCCAGCCTTCCTCCAGATTCATGCGGTCGTTGAGCACTACATCCGGCATGGCATCCCTGACCATGCTATAGAGTCTTTTAGATTGCCAGTCGTGCCGGCCCTTGCCCGGTAATCCGCGATAGTCTGCATTGGGATAGGAGAAGTCGAACCACATGATATCCACTTTGCCATATTGGGTCAGCAGTTCCCGGGATTGCCCGTGCAGATATTCCACGTAACGGTTCATATTCCGCTTACTGTTGATCGCCTCGACATCATCCCGGTCTCGCATGGGGTGGAATATGTCGATGGGGAACTCCGGGTGATGCCAGTCTATCAGTGAGTGATAGAAACCAACCTTCATCTCCTCGGCGCGAAAGGCATCCACCATCGGTTTGATCAGATCCTTACCGTAGGGTGTGTGACTTGCGCTGTAATCGGTCAACTTCGAATCGAACAGGCAGAATCCATCGTGATGCTTAGTGGTCACCACAAAGTATTTCATACCCGCGTTGCGTGCTTCTCTGGCCCACACGCCTGGATCGTACAGATCGGGATCGAAGTGTTTGAAGTAGGTATCGTAGTCCTGCTCCGTGATTTGCTCACGGCTTTTGATCCATTCGTGCCGGGCGGGCAGGGCGTACAAACCCCAGTGGATAAACAGACCGAAACGGTCATGACTGAACCAGGAGGTATCCCCGGGTGTCGGCAGGGGCATCTGCGGCATGATGTTCTCCTCTGTGCTGATTCCAGCGCAAGCATAGGAAATTCGTACTAAAATGTCATCCTGCTGATTACCCATCCGGGATGTTGTATTAAGCCTGCCTGGGGCTAAACTTAACGATATTCAGTCGGGATCCGAGGACTGTTTTATGATGTCGTATCATGCCTCGCTAGATGATATTAACTTTGCCTTAACCTATATCGCCGACTATCCGAAAATAGCCGCGTTGCCCCCAAACAGGGAGGCAACCAGCGATGTTGTCGAGGCTGTCCTCACCGAGGCTGCCAAGTTCGCGGCTACGCTGCTGGCACCCTTGAATCAGTCCGGCGACCAGCAGGGCTGCCGCTTAGGAAATGGTGAAGTGCAGACCCCGGATGGATTCCGTGAAGCCTATCGTCAGTACATCGATGCCGGCTGGGCGGGGTTGCCCTTCCCGCAGCAGCACGGTGGCCAGGGACTTCCCTGGATACTCGGTGGCATCGTGCAGGAGATGTGGGACGGCGCGAACATGGCCTGGGGTCTCTGTCCGATCCTGTCCCGTGGCGCCATCGAGCTGCTGCTATCGCACGGTTCAGAAGCACAGAAGTCCCTTTATCTGCCGAGATTGATCTCCGGCGAATGGAGCGGAAGCATGCATCTGACCGAGCCGCAGGCCGGTACAGACCTGGCCATGATAAAGACCGTTGCGGTAGCCGAGGACGACCATTTTCTGCTCAAAGGGCAGAAGATATTCATTACCTGGGGCGAACAGGACTTCACTGAAAATATCCTTCATCTGGTGTTGGCGAGGACTGCCAATGCGCCGCCGGGTGCCAGAGGCATATCTCTCTTTATGGTGCCAAAATTCCTGGTCAACGAGGACGGTAGCATCGGCGCTCGCAACGACGTTCAGTGCGTCGCCCTGGAGAAGAAGCTGGGAGTCCGCGGTAGTGCTACCTGTGTTATGTCCCACGGTGACAATCAAGGTGCGGTCGGTTACCTCATCGGTGACGAGGGCAGAGGCATTGCCACCATGTTCACCATGATGAACAACGAACGGCTGGCTGTGGCGCTGCAGAGCATCGCTGTGGCCGATCGGGCTTACCAACTTGCCCGGGACTACGCCAAGGAGCGAGTGCAATCGCGAGCCCTTACCGAACAGGGTAATTCTGAACCAGTGACGATAATCCACCATGCGGATGTGCGCCGTATGCTTCTGTCGATGAAGGCTCGCATCGAAGCAGGCCGGGCACTCTGTTATTACGCCATGGGTCAGATTGATATCAGTCATGCCGACGAGGATTCACAACTCAGAGGGGCTGCCCAGAAACGAGTCGATCTTCTAACACCGGTTATCAAAGGTTGGTGTGGTGAATCGGTGATAGATGTCACCAATACCGGCATCCAGGTACACGGGGGGATGGGATTTGTCGAGGAGACCGGGGCGGCCCAGTATCTTCGCGATGGTCGGATCTGTTCCATCTATGAGGGAACCAGCGGCATTCAGTCGAACGATCTGGTGCTGCGCAAGATTCTGGCAGATGGGGGTGAGCAGATGCGACTGTTGCTGGAGGAGATTCAAGGGGACATCGATGTCTGGCGGGAGGACCTGGCTGAAAACCTGGCGCTGGCCGCCATCATCGTGGAGCTGCATCAATCCCTTGCCGTCCTGCGGGAGGCAACGGACTGGATGATGGCGACCGGGACGAAAAACGTAAACAGTGCCGCTGCTTCCGCGTTCCACTATCTGATGTTGACTGGTTACGTCACCAGCAATTGGTTGTTGGTGAAAGGTATCGCAAATGCCCTCGGCGACACGGAAAGCGATGGACGCTCGGATGCGTATCTCACCGTCAGGATCCAGGTTGCCAGATTTTCTAGTGAACAATTCTTGAGTCTGGCTGACGGATTGCTGAAGACCATCCAACGGGGAGACGATGCCATCATGGCGCTGGCAGTCGATGAGTTTTAGGGGGCCGCCCAGGTGTGAACGGGTGGCACGCGGGCATCGCAGTTAAGAGAGGGCTACCTTCCATGCAGATAAACTACTATGTTAAGGTACCGATGAGCTGTTCAGGGGCTGACAGCTAACTGATCACAGCAAAGGAGTCGGATCCGTGCAACGCCCGGTGTCAATTGGTCTACTGCTTGCATTGCTGTTTATCGTCGGTCTGCCCATCGCTGCTGATCCGAACCCACCCGTCTATCTCGTTGCTTTTCACTCTCCTGGTCCCAACTGGAATTACAGTCGGTCTGCTGCCGATCAACCCGGCATGGCAGAACATCATCGTTATGTGAACGCCCTCAGAGAAGCCGGGAAAGTGATCCTGGGTGGTGACTACCTGGATCATGCCGGCGGCATGATGATATACCAAATGAAGACGATCCAAGAAGCCAGGTTGGCAGCCAATAATGATCCGGCTGTGAAGGCGGGGCTGTTAAAGGTCGAGGTGAAAACCTGGCGGGCGAATCTGTCATCGGTTCGAATTGTCGCCAAGCGTAGATCATCGGCGGCCTTGGATAGGAAGCAACCGTTTAAGATCAAGTCGGCTAATCAGGGGGCACCCATAAATCTGAAGGACGAGCCTGATTAGCTGGTCTCCTTCCCGTGTCGCAGAAACAATAGCTCTGGATGGTTACTAGCCGGGGGCGCCTAGCCCGTCGCCGCTGTCGGGATTAGATATTTCTGCCTCGATCCTTCCAGTAGGCATCCCGCAATAGACGTTTCAGCAGCTTGCCGGTCGGGTGTC
This sequence comes from Pseudomonadales bacterium, assembly GCA_030749725.1. Classification (GTDB taxonomy): domain Bacteria; phylum Pseudomonadota; class Gammaproteobacteria; order Pseudomonadales; family Azotimanducaceae; genus JASMJM01. Next base: position 4,521 of record JASMJM010000045.1, read on the forward strand.
TCGGCAGGGCCTCCTCAAAATCGATGGATCTGGGTGCCTTGTAGCCAGCCAGGTGGTCTTTGCAGAAAGCAATCAACTCCTCAGCCAACTCATCGCTCGGTTCGATCTCGTCCACCAGTTCTATTGCCGCCTTGACCTCTTCGCCAAAATCCTCATTGGGTATGCCAAAAACAGCCGCGTCCACAACTGAGGGGTGATTGACCAAGATACCTTCGATCTCTGCCGGGTAGATATTGACGCCACCGGAGATGATCATATCGATCTTGCGATCACTCATAAAAAGGCAGCCATCTTCATCCAGGTAGCCGATGTCACCAAAGGTAAACACGCCGGGTTCCAGGTGGGCTTCCTTCGTTTTGTCGGGATCATTGTGGTATTCGAAGTCGGAACCCATTTTGTTTTTCACGTAGATCTGGCCGGCTTCGTTGACCGCGGCAGGGCTGCCGTCGTCCTTGAGGATCATGATCTCCATTATCTCCGACGGCTTACCCAGGCTGCCTGGCTTCTGCAGCCACTCCTCGGAGTTGACCGTGGTGACGATCGAACCCTCTGTTGAACCGTAATACTCGGAGATGATCGGTCCCCACCACTCGATCATCTGTTTCTTCACATCGATGGGACAGGGCGCTGCGCCGTGCCAGATAATCTGCAAGCTGCTGCCGTCGAAACTGTTGCGAATGTCATCGTCCAGTCGCAGCATGCGCAGAAACTGGGTGGGAACCAGATGCATATTGGTCACCTGATATTCATCGATCAGTTGCAGCGTTTCGGCAGCATCGAACTTCTGTCTGATGACCACCGAACTGCCAATCAGCAGTGGCAGAAATGACCACGCCCATTGTGCTGAGTGATAGACCGGACCTTCCAGGAGGGTGGTACCCCCTTCCGGCAGGCCCAGCATTCCGGAAATCCCTGCACCGATCATCTGCAGGCTTTCAATGGGTGCACCGGTTTGAGCCAAACCGCTGCGCACTCCCTTCGGTTTGCCGGTCGTTCCCGATGTATAGAACATGGGGCCTCCCAGACTCTGATCATCCGGTTCCTCGGCCGACCCTTGGGCCAGGTAGCTTTCATATTCCAGGAATCCGACCGGTGCTTCACCACCTACCATCAGCGATACATTCAACTGAGGGGCATCCTTGTGACTGACAGCTTGACAAGCGACATCGGCGAACCGAGTGTCCGCGATGAGCGCTTTGGAACCCGAGTCAGCGAGGATGTAGGCCACTTCCTCCGCTACACCATGCCAGTTGATGGGTACCAGTAACCAGCCTGCATGGCTTGCGGCTGCAAATGCTTCATAGTATTCCCTTCGGTTGCCACTGAACACGCTGAATATGTCACCGGTCTGCAATCCTGCCGACCTGAGGCGATCGATCAATCGATTGACGCGCTGGTTGAACTCAACCCAACTGGTTGTGCCGAATTCATCGATGAGTGCGGTCTCGTCAGGTTTTTTGTCAGCGTGGGGTTTGAGCAGAAATGCCATGGCTTACTCTCTGGCTGTGTCGGCTGGATTGATCATCCCTTAATGCATCTTACGATGCAACTGCGGGAGAGGGCACTGGATGCGTTTACGCGTTACCTGGTTTGGTCTTCTTGGCCAGTTCCTGTTCGACTAAATAGTCGACAATATCCAGCAGACGCGACAGGCCTATCTTGGCGTTGGTTTTGACGCGATATTTACCGTTCACTACCATGGTAGGAACACTGGAGACTCTATAACGTCGTTGGCGCTCGTCAGCAGCAGAATGCACTCGTTTTGTTGTCGGCGAATTGTAGGCCGTTTTGTATTCTGCTGAGGTAGTGCCTTTGCCATCGAAGTAACTCGCCAGCTTTTCAAGGCTGTTGAAAGACGTCTTCCTTATTTGAATCTCGTGAAAAAAAGCAGGGTGAATTTGTGCGGTGATACCAAGGGCCTCGGTAGTGTAATAACTCTGTGCCAAGATGCGCCAGCTATCGTTGAACATGGCCGGGGAGCGGATAAAGTTAACCTTGTCGCTGTTCTTCTCAATCCACGTGTCCAGATCCGAATCCAGGTTGTAGCAGTGGATGCAGCCATAGGAAAAAAACTCCATCACTTCGATCTTGTCGCCTCTGAGTCGTCTCGGGTTTTCCACCTCTTCATAGTGGACCCCCAGCTGGTACTCCCCCATCGGAATATCAGTGACCACGATGGTCGAGACGTAGATGACGATCACTGCAACAACCGCCAATCCGATCGCCACTGCCACCTTTTGATAAAGCAAAACCTTGGATTGTTTCTTTGCCATGATCTTGACGATTCATCCAGAATGTAGGGACTAATATAAATAAAATCCCCGGCGTTTAAAATAGTTGAGTGTCTTTAAGGTTCAAAATGATTTGTGTAGACTGCCCCGTTTGAATCACTTCGAGGAGTTGCATGATGAGTCAGATGCCTGCATTGAGCCTGGCGGCGGTACCGGGACGTCGTAAAGCAACGTTGGAGCTCGCGCAGCAGATAGAGCAGCGGGGATTCAGCGGAATTTTCTGTCCAAGCTTCGGCGATGGTCTGGCACTCTGCGAAGCGCTGGCATTAGTGACTAACGAGATTGTGTTCGGCACCAGTATCGCCCCCATCTATTTCAGATCGGTTGCCGACTTTGCCCAAACGACCTCATTCATACACGAAGTGTCGGGCGGTCGCTTTCGATTCGGAATCGGCGTGAGCCATGCACCTGCTCTGGCGCAACGAGGAATCGCTTCGGGTAAACCGTTGGCAGATACCAGGAGTTTCGTATCCGAAATCAGGGACGTGCAGAGGGCAGGTGAACTGCCACCCATCATACTCGCTACGCTGCGCAAGAAAATGATCGCCCTATCGGAAGAGATCGGCGCCGGTATGGTGTTCGCAAACGGCAGCCGATCTCACATGAAAGATTCACTGGCGGTGCTCTCGGATGCGGCCCGAGTGGGCGACTTCTTCGTCGGCAATATGATTCCTACCTGTATCGACGACGACATCGAAGCTGCCAAAGCCGTAAACCGAAGGACCCTCACCAGCTATGTCATGCTGCCCAACTATCGTAATTACTGGAAAGAGGCTGGCTATGTCAGTGAGATGGAGGCGATCGAGGCGACCGTCGCAGCGGACGAGCCCGCCAAAATCCCGTCCCTTTTGACCGATGAGTGGCTGGCAGACACCACCCTGTTCGGATCGGCTGCCCGAGTACGGCAGGAGCTGGACCAATGGTTCGATGCAGGCGTCAAAACACCGATTCTGGTGCCGTCTTCTGCCAATGGCGGGCAGATGAAAGCATTCGAGGAGCTGTTTAACATCTTTTGACACTGCAGTTGGTGGCGCGAGTTCATGCGCTGATCATCCCATTGTCGTTACCGACCGTTTTCCTCAGTTCGTTCGTCTTTCGAAAGAAGGGCTACGAGACGCCTAGGCCGAAATGTCGTTGCAGGAATTCCTGGGTTACCTTGAGGAATTCATCCAGCTGGTCATGGTGCACCCAGTGGCCTGCCCGTTCGATCAGGGCTGATTCGACATTGCGGAAGTGTTTAGCTGTGTCGTTTTGGCCGATGCGATGGGGATACCCCTCCGTAGCAGTGATGAGAAGGACCGGGCAGGTGATCTCCCGCCATAGCTCCTCTATCTGTTCATAGGGAATATCGTAAGGGGGTCGGCTGTGGGTGTAGTTGTCGAATTTCCAGGTATAGGTACCGTCTTCATTGCGATTGCTGCCGTGGATGGTCAAATGCCGTGCCCGCTGTTCATCGAGATGAGGATTTGACTTCTGCATGCGCTGGAATGCCTCGGCAAGCGATGGGTATTTGCGTGGTGATCGACCGGCCAGTTTGCGGTTGTTATCGATCCAGTACTTGAGCGTTTGCCTGGTAGTATTGCCACGCATGTACCAACCGGGCATGCCGCCCACTCCCTCCAGAACGGTCAAACTGGCGATCTTTTCCGGATAGATGCCGGCCAATATGCAGGCCAGCGTGCCGCCGAGCGAGTGGGCGATGATATGCACCGGGTCCAATTCTTCCTGATGCACAAGCTGGGCTATGTCGTAGACATCGTCGATGTGACCGTATGCGCCGCCCATCGCCCAGTCGGAATCGCCGTGTCCCCGCAGGTCCGGTACCACCACGTGAAATGCACTGCACATCGTCTGGGCGACCCAATCCCAGGTGTGACAGTGATCGTGGATGCCGTGGATGAGCAGCATATGGGGTGCCGACTCATTGCCCCAGTCGAGGTAGTGCAGCTTGAGTCGTTGCGAAAAGTACGAGTGGGACGTCGGTCTCGCTTTGTTGATATCTTCCATTGCGTTTACAGCCTGCGTATTAGAAAGCCGCTGTCTGGCTTATGATTTGATCGTAGAAATCTCTGTCCAGTTTCGTATAGATCGACTCGCCGGGCTTCATTACAAAAACATCTTCGGTCACCTTGTCCAAATGGTAGGCCTCTTCCCGCAGATCATTCTTCTGCAGCTTGAAGGTTGAGGTGGTGGCGATCTCTTGCAGAACTCTCAGGAATATCGGACGAGCATAACTTGGAAGATTACCGCTAATGTGTGCAGACAATTTCGCAATGTCGAGCGTCTGACCTGATTCCCCATTGAGCAGCAGGGCCGCCATGCCTGCACGCTCATCGGTGCCTGGAATCTGCACGCCGTAAACGTTGCTGAGTTGAATGGCACCGAAATCGTTGATGATTTCACCCACCTCATTGGTGGATACGTTTTCCCCCTTCCAGCGGAAGGTATCGCCGGTTCTATCGACAAACTGGTAATGTTTCTGAAAGTATGCGAAGCCCACCTTGACCTCTTTCATCAGGTCGCCGCTGTTGAAGTAGACATCCCCATCCACAAGTATGTTTCTGAGCAGCTTTTTTTCGGATGCCTGCTTGCTCGTGTACCCTTCAAATTCGGATTTTTCAGTCACTTCCACCAGAAGGAGGCCCGTCTCACCGGGGCCAACAGGGATGCAATGGCCGTTCTCATCCCTGACGAGTTCATCATTGCCGACGTCGTATTGCACCAGAGTGGCGGGTGCAATGCCGATACCCACGGTACAGTTCTTATTGAACGCATTGGCGAAACCGCCGTTACCTTCGCTGGCGCCATAGAATTCTCCTATTCGGTTTATGTCGAATCTCTGCTTGAATTCCATCCAGATGTCGGGCCTTAACCCGTTGCCAACGATTTTCTGAACAGGATTGTCACCATCGTCAGACTGCGCCGGTTTGCCTAACAGGTAGCGGATGAATTCGCCGATGTAAATAAAGCCTGTACAGTTGTAGTTCCGAATGTCTTCCCAAAAGGCGCTAACGGAAAGTTTACGCCTGATGACCATAGTGGCGCCGGCGTGCAGTACGGCGACAAAACCGATTAACAATCCAGTGCCGTGATAGAGGGGCAGGCAGTTGTACATGATGTCGTCTTTGTTGCGCCGCAGCATCAGGTCTGCAGACATCATCCCTACAGGCAGAGCCCGCTTGTTGGAGATGACGGCTGCTTTGGGCAGCCCGGTGGTCCCCGATGTGAATATATAGAAGGCGGTGTCGCCGAGGGTTATGTCATCGGTTTCCGGCAGATTGCTGCAATCGAGTGACTGGTCCTTTGAATCGATCTCCATCACCCAATTTGGCGGCGGGCTGTCACCCTCATCTCGTACAAAGATAAAATCCTGGCCGTCTGTGAGAGCGAGTTCCGGTCGAACTTCGTCGAGAGATTCAAGCAGCTCTTCGCCAAAGATACACTTCTTGGATGTGATCAGTTCGATGCAGTGGACCAGCGGAGCCCGGGTAAGATTGGTGTTGATCAATCCGCCGATGGCTCCGAGTTTGCAGATTCCAATCAGATTGACCAGGAATTCGATGCGGTTCTGCATGAACAGACTGACACAATCCCCTTTGACGATGCCGCCTTCCTTCAGAAGGTGGGCGACTCTATTGGCTCTGGCATTGAGATCATGCCAACTGATGGACTCCTGCCCACACAGCAATGCCACCCCGTCCGGATCGGTGCGCGCATTATTCTGCACCATGAGGGCGAACGAAATTTTCTCATCCGCTGCAGGTGGCTTGTAGGTAAGTGCCATCTTGATGACCTTAAGATCACCCAAGATATCGTGTAACTTTCCCATCCGTTGCTCCCGCTGCTCAGTCAGCTGATGGTGAAGAACTATATAGAGGCGCGGCCAAATATCAATGCCTGTAGAGTGGTAGGCTGATAAGCCGTATGCCAAGAGTTTTCGTTAATCGGGGCGCAAGCGTATGATTGATGCAGGTTGACATTCAACTAATTGAGATCTGCATCGACATGAGGGCGCAATCTTATGATTGACGTAGGTTGGCATTCAACTAATTGAGATCTTTATCGACATGAACGTGAAAGTTGGCGGGTATTGCGCCGATCGCTTTGCAGCGGTCAAACATGGGTTTGTCAGCAACTTCTCGGAAGAGGAGGAGCTGGGGGCTGCTTGTTGCGTCTTTCTGCGGGGCGAGAAGATCGTGGACCTGTGGGGCGGTGTGGCAGATGAAGAAAGCGGCACCCCATGGCAGGAAGATACGCTGTGCGGATTCTATTCCGCCGGTAAGCCGCTGGTAGCGCTCGGATTACTGCAGATGATCGATGCCGGCAGCATAAAGCTGGACGAACCGGTAGCCGGGACCTGGCCGGAGTTTGCCGGGGGCAACAAGGAGGCCGTGACATTTCGTCACCTGCTGTGTCACCAGGCCGGCCTGCCTGCGGTGCGCAAACGGTTGCCTGAAGGTGCCATGCTTGATTGGGACTTGATGGTGTCTGAACTCGCGGCACAGGAACCCTGGTGGGAGCCGGGCACTCGTCACGTATACCATACCAACACCTATGGGTATCTCGTTGGTGAACCGGTGCGTAGATTGACGGGCCTTGGGCCCGGGCAGTATATGCGCGAGAAAATCTCAAATCCGTTAGATGTGGAAATCCATTTTGGCGTTCCTGACGATGCCCTTGACAGAGTCGCCACGCTAAAATGGGAACCAAGCGACGGGGTGCCTGACCAATCCATTTTGGACCAAGACATGAGTGACGAAGAACGTATGCTGATGTATGCCGTTCGCAACCCCTCCGGCTTGTCCAGTTTGGGGATTATGAATACTCGAGCCTGGCGCCAGGGGGAGGTGCCCTCCACAAGTGGGCATGGCACTGCCCGTGGTATCGCTAGAATCTACTCGGCGTTGGTCTCGGCCGATAGCCACGGAGGTGATCGCCTGCTTTCGGAAGCGACACTCAAGGAAGCCACCAGCCTTCAATCGGAAGGATACTGTCCTGCCCTGCAGCGCGAGGTGAGCTTCGGATTGGGATTTCAACTGACACGACCGGATCGGCCATTGGGTCCAAATCCAAGTTCCTTTGGTCATTTCGGCACAGGTGGCTCGTTGGGGTTTGCCGATCCGCAAACTGGAATCGGTTTCGGATACGTCATGAACCGAATCAGACCCAGGTGGCAAAACCCCAGAAACAAAGCGCTTATAGAAGCGCTCTATGCCAGTCTTTGAAGCAAACTTTGAGCCTCATGTAAGACGGTTAGAAAGAGGAGCCGGTCCATACCTGTCATGCTGCAGGTGTGCCAAGGACATGCTCAATTCGCTCTTAGGCGGATATAACTCTGTAAAACAGGCTACTAACAATTGCTCTGAGTGGGGTCAGATGTCGACAAAACAACATCATCAGAGTCGTTTCTTACGTAAAAAACAGGCTCGAATCACGTTTTCTGATTTCTGCAGGCAGCGACTTATGCACATCGACGACTTTGCCACCGAAATCCCCCGGCGATTCTCGGGATCTCACTTTGAATCTTGTCGAAGTTATCTAACATATTGAAAAACAAAGAAAAATAACTCTGGTCAAAATTTGAGCAAATTGCGGAGACACAAGGGTAACGGCAGGTCGAGCCATCTATCTTGGAGTTATCACCAGAGTTATCCACAGAAACTGTGGATAAAACTGCGGTGGTGCCCGCAACGGATCAACTGGCGGGATTTCTAGCTAGTGCCCGTCCAGATTTAGAATCCGTGCCACAGGTGCCCATCTCAAGTTATTGTTGTTACAACAAACATTTTTGCCCTGTCCCACCTATTCCGCTGGAAACACCTATTTCTGGATGGACACTAGCTACTGATTGGCGATTCATACTGCCAGATTTCGGTCTGCCGTATGCCGTAGAAGAAGATGACCAACGATGCCAGCATCCCGGGTATCAGGGCGTTGAGGGGGCCCCACTGACCGATGATATAGCCGAGGGTCACGGCGCCAACCGGCACTGCACTCATCATCCCAAGCGTGAAAATCGACATAATCCTGGATCTGTGGCTGGCCGGGGCAATCTCCTGAACCATCAGACGGGACATGGTGGTGGAGATTCCCATATTGATTCCCCAATAGCAGGCGGTCGCGAACATCAGGTACTCCCCGGGGTGCATCCACAGAATGGCGAGTACCACAATCCGGGTTAGCTGCATAATTAGATACAGACGACCGGGGCGTAGCAGAGGCATGAATTTCAATAGTCCAAAATTGGCGAGCAGCGCGCCAAACGTAAAGATCATCACCATCTTCGCCAGGAAGGTAGCATCTCCCTCATAAACCCTGGTGACGATGAAAGGGATGGCAACGATCCAGGCACCCGCGTTGAAAAAGCTGGAAAAGCAGTTCAATCCGATTACGTCCCTGGCTGTCTTGATGTGCCACGCCTCGCTCAAACCCTCTCTGATCTCGCTCAAACTCTCTCTGATCTCGCTCAAACCCTCTCTGATCTCGCTCGAACCCTCTCTGATCTCGCTCGAATCCTCTCTGATCTCGCTCGAACTCTCTGTGATCTCGCTCGAACTCTCGGTGATGGTGGTGAACGTCGAGGTCGTTTGTAATTGGCTGATCCCGAGGGGTGGTGCCGGATGCAAGCGTGAGGTGAGCAGGGCGCCGATCACAAATATCCCAGCTTGAATGATGAGAATCGTCTCGGCACCGAAGTATTCGATTTCTCCTGCCAGCTTTGCGCCTGCAATGGAAGCCAGTGAACCGAGGCCGGTAGACAGGCTGATGGCGACTTGCAGGTTCCTGCCGGCAATGCGGTTCAATATGGTTGCCATGATAGGAGCTGAATAGGCACCGATGACACTGAGACCGACTGCACAGGTGATCAGCAACCAGAATCCCAGCAGATCGGCGTAGATCACCAAGCCGAGGCAGAGGGGTGGAATGGCGGACAGTAGTTGCACCCGGATCAGCAGCACGCGGCCGTCCATCCGGTCGCCGATGACACCACCCCAGAGCATGAACACCAGCCCGGGAATAGCGATCACCATCTGACCGAAACCAACCCGCTCCGGTGACTCCTGTAAAACGCCTACCAGGATCCAGGTGACCAGCAGGGCCTGCAGACTGGTGGCAGCCATCCACAACGAATTACTACCCATGTACCAGGAGAGCTGGCTGAACCGGTCGACTGGGTGGTGATTACCAGCATCGTGAGGTAAGCCGGAGTGATTTGCATCTCGTACCATGAGGCCATCGTTGTGTACAAAACACCATCATAGGTGAGTGCATTGGGATTTCATAGGTGAGTGCATTGGGATTTCATAGGCGAGTGCATTGGGATTTGCACACTTGTCACGCTGGCGTTTGTAATTGATGCCACCGGATTGACCTGATAACGTTGGCAATTGAGATTTGTTTGGGGATCAGCAATGGCGGCAGGCGTAGGGGACACCTGCATGCGGTTGTTGGGAGCAGCATCTGGGGAGTGATCAGTCTGAATCATGCGTATATTCGTATTACGAGCACGCAGTGCACCCACCGACAGCCGTCGATTTCTTACTTCCGTCGGCGGTGAAGCTCACGTTGAGATTCTGGCTCAGACGCTCACCAATACGCTGTTGCTGTCCAAGGATCACTACCGCGATGTTGTCGTTTACCTGGTGCTGGAAGCCACGGCGGATTACGCCAGGACGATCCGTTTTGATTCGAATCGTCTGCAGGATCTGGGTGGATTTCACGAGGGCGCGATGCTGGCAACGATCGCGGATGCTTTGGCTCTATCCGGTGAACTCGGCAAAGAGGAAGAGATTGATGCTGCTGCCGGTATAAGCGTGCGCACCATTAGCTTTGAACACCTGTTGAAGCAACTGGCTGAGCAATATCCCCTCTATGTCCTGCACAGGAAAGGAGCCGATATCAGGAGGGTCCAGTTTTCTGAAAACCCCTGTTTTGTCCTCACCGACCACATCCCCATGCCCAAGAAAACTTTCCACACCTTGAAGCGTCTCGGTGCTGAAAACATCAGTGTTGGGCCACGCATGTTGTTCGCCTCCCAATGTGTAGTGCTGATCCACAATGAACTGGATCGCCGGATGGCTTGACGGGCTCTTTTTTGTGAGCGATTCGATCGGGTATCTATTCGCCTTAATCCGAATCCATATATGGGTAACGGAAATCAGTTGGTGGGATGAAGTTCTCCTTGATAGTCCGGGGTGAGATCCAACGTTCCAGGTTGATCCATGAACCGGCTTTGTCGTTGGTGCCGGAGGCACGGCTGCCGCCGAAAGGTTGCTGCCCCACTACTGCGCCGGTGGGCTTATCGTTGATATAGAAGTTTCCGGCGGCATGACGCAGGATGTTAGTGGCCTTAACGATGGCTCTGCGATCCTGCGCGATGATGGCGCCGGTCAGGGCGTAGGGGCTGGTCTCATCACAAATCGCCAGGCTTTCCTCAAACTTGTTGTCAGCATAGATGTAAATCGTCAGGACCGGGCCGAAAATCTCTTCCTGCATAAGGCGCGAATCCGGAGCCTCGCTAACGACTATGGTTGGTTCGATGAAGTAACCGTCCGAACTGTCGCAATTTCCACCTGTGAGAATTTCGAAGCCGTTCTCTTGCTTGGCATATTCCACGTAGCCGCTGATGTTGTCATACGCTTTCTGGTCGATGACCGCACCCATGAAATTGGAGAAATCAGATACGTCACCCATCTTCACAGCGGCTACGTCTGCCACCAGCCGTTCTTTCAGCGATGGCCAGATCGAAGCCGGGATGTAGGCACGGCTTGCCGCTGAACACTTCTGGCCCTGGTACTCGAATGCGCCCCGAACCAGGGTGGTGGCGAGGATGTCGAGGTCGGCCGAGGCGTGGGCAAAAACAAAATCCTTGCCGCCTGTTTCACCGACGATACGTGGATAGGAGAAGTAGCGGCGGATATCGGAACCGACTGCCAGCCAGATGGTCGAGAAGACGTAGGTGCTGCCGGTAAAGTGAATCCCGCCCAAGTCGTTGTGGTTGAGTACCGGCGGCGCCAGTTGCGGTCCGGGACCGGGGATCATGTTGATAACGCCGTCGGGCAGGCCGGCTTCCTTGAGAATCTGCATGATGTAGTAGGCGGGCAATACGGCGCTCGAGGCGGGCTTCCAGACCACGGCGTTGCCCATCAATGCGGGCGCGGTGGGCAGGTTACCGGCGATGGACGTGAAATTGAACGGCGTCAGCGCGAACACGAAACCCTCCAGTGGACGGTGTTCCATATAGTTGAGCACCTGACTGGTGGATTTCGGCTGGTCGTGATACACCTGGGTCATGAAGTGCGGGTTGAAGCGCCAGAAGTCGATCAGTTCGCAGGCGGAATCGATTTCGGCCTGCTGGCAGGTCTTGCTCATGCTCAGCATGGTGGCTGCGTTCAAGACGTGACGATACTTTCCGGCCAGCAGTTCCGCTGCCTTGAGCAATACGGTTGCCCGATTGTCCCAAGGCATCTCCGACCACTCCTTCTTGACGGCATTGGCAGCGTCGATGGCCGCGTCGGCGTGGGATTCTTCTGTCTGATGATAGCTGCCTAATACCTGGCTGAGATCATGGGGGCAGCGCATCTCGACGACTTTATCCGAATGGACCTCTTTACCGCCGATGAAGATGGGCACCTCGACGGGATTGTCGATCATGTCCTGTAGCGTCGCTTTAATCTCAGCGCGTTCGCGGGACCCAGGCGCGAAGGACAATACCGGTTCGTTGTTGGGTTCAGGGATGTTGAAGAATCCGTTAAACATGTAGTACCTCGGGTTATCGCCGGTGGTGGTTACCGGCGGTGTGTAAGTTCTTGTCGCTTGCCACATCGATCGTCGCATCGGCTCGAAAGGAGTGATCCACCCCTCCTGAGTTCGCAAAGGAGAATACGGCCTGAGTCCATCCGTGGAAAGCGCGCGTAATGTAGTCAATCGGCACTCTGGAGTCAATCTGACGATGCACGGGCAGCACCCCCCTCAGCAAATTCAGTCGGACTGAAATGCCGTGATTCCGGCATTGAGATTCACCAACGGTCGGAGGTCCTTCGATAGCCAAGGACTTTGATTAGTTACCTCTCTCCCGATACTATTGATCCTCAAAAAAGGAGCGGGCATTGGAGAGGCCATTCCCAGCCTACCAAGGAGACGATCCCTACGTTTTCGTGAGCTATGCTCATGAAGATACGGCGCTCGTTTATCCCGAGATTCAGTGGCTGAAAGATCAGGGCTTTAATATCTGGTACGACGAGGGGATCAGTCCAGGCAGTCGTTGGTCGGAGGAATTGGCCACCGCTCTTGAGAAATCGACGCTCTTTATATACTTCTGCACGCCGCAATCCGTAAATTCCCACCACTGCCTGAACGAAGTCAATCGGTCACTGGATACAGAAAAGCCCACCATTGCCATACATCTGCAAGCAACGACGCTGACACCTGGATTGCTGCTTCAACTCAGCTCGCATCAGGCCATCCTGAAATATGAACTCAGCGTAGAGGACTACCGCGCGAAGCTGGCGTCTGGTGTTGGCACCTACCTGCGTGCTTCCCAGCCGGGAGAATCCAGGTCCGATTCTGTCGATGGAAATCGCCGAACAGACAGCTGGGAAAGGAAGGGCGTCGTAGTCCTGGCGGAGAATCGCCAGACAGACAGTCGGGTAAGGAATGGCATAGTCGTCCTGACAGTCGTGATTGTTTTGATCGGTCTATCTGTACTGTCGTCACAGATAGGACCGCATACTGCCAATGATGAACAGCCGTCTGTCTCCAAGGAAGTCGCCTCTCCTTCGATAGTGGACGTATCGAAACCGGTACCGGGTTTCTCTGATCGGGCCGCCATCGCTGTTCTGCCCTTCCTGAACATGTCCGCCGATTCAGATCAGGAGTATTTTGCGGACGGGGTTACTGAAGACTTGATTACAGGTATTCAGTCGTTCCAGAGCTTTCCGGTCATCGCACGCACTTCTACGTTCCAATACAAAGGTAAGGGGATCGATGTTCGAGAGATTGCCGCGACCCTGGGCGCTGGTTATATCATCGAGGGCAGCGTGCGCAAGGTGGGTAACGATGATGTGCGAATCAACGTGCAGATCAGCAATCATCAGGGCCAGCATGTGTTGGTGGAGAAGTTCGATTTCAAGTTTGCTGATACGCTGCAAAAGCAGGATGAAGTGATCCGCAAGATACTGTTGGCTATCGAACCGAAGCTCATCATCAGCGAGGCCGACCGTGTCGGCTACGTGCGCACCGAGGATATGCAGGCGTGGGATTACTACCTGCAGGCTCTGCCCAATACGTTTGCAATTTTCGCGAACACCAATCTGAGCGGGCAGCCTGTCACACGCGAACAGCTCGAATATGCGACGACACTGTTGCACAAAGCCCTGGACCTGGATCCCAGTTTCGCCGCCGCCTATCGACTGTTGAATCACACACAGGCCTACCATGCGGGCCGATTCAGATACACCATGAAAGGCGAAGAGGAATACCTTGCCGCAATCGAGAAGGGCCTGGAATATGGCGAGAAGGCCCGGCAGATCAGCCCGTTTGAGCCGAGCGTCTGCTCTTGTCAGTCTGCGCTTTTGTTAATGAAAGGGGACATCGATGCTGCATCCAGATTGCAGCAAGAGGCGCTCAGAGTGAATCCTGCCAATTCGTTTGTGCGGGTGATCATGGCCAAGGTCCTGCAAATAGAGGGCGATTACGAGCGGGCCCTGCATGAGATCAACATGGGGAAGAGACTCAGTCCGACGGATATCGGCATGACGGGCTACCTAAGCATCGAAGCTGCTATCTATCAGTCCATGGGCCAGTTCGACAAGGCGATCGAAGTGGCGCAAAAGGCGTTGTTGCTGTCTCCCCGTACCTATGACGCTGAGTTCGTTAGGATTCTATCCCTCTATGCGCAGGGGAACGTCGGCGAGGCCAGGTCCGCGGTCAGCAAACTTCAGGGAAAAACTCCTGCGGGTTTCAATCCGGTTGCACGCTGGGTGGAGCCTTTCCCGGAGGTCGTCGCTGAACGCATCACCCTCGACAATGGTAATGATCTCAAGAACATGAGCTATAAAGAGGGCGTCAAGGCGGTATTCCACCAGCTTGGATGGCAGACGAAGAAGAACGAAAACTGAAAGGCGAACTCGACTTGGAGGATTGAACATGCGACAGCTTATTACACGAGGGCTGTGTTGGTCACCTGCATCAGCTTCACGGCTCTTGCTACAGCGCAGGAGTCACTCGGGCCGCGCGACTGGTCATGGGGAGAAGACGATGAGCGTGGCGCAGGTAATCGAATCACTTCCGCCAGCATCCTCGATGCGTTAGCGCAGGGGAAGTCCGGTGAAGTGATCGAGCTGTCCCATGAGACCGCCCAGGGAGACTCTTAGCCTGATCACGGGTGTAGTGCTGTGTTTAGTTAGCAGACCCTGGCGGTCTGCTCGTCTCTACTTTGGCCGTGACATGCACACTGTCGTCAGGGTCCCTCTTGTAGCCTTGTCAGTACGATTGCCTTCACATCATTGACTCTGAACTACTGGACTGGCGCCAATCTTCAATGAATTCATAAACTTGTAGCGATTCCCGCAGGTTTGAGGAATAATCACGCTCTTTTTCTTGCACAGTGAGAGCAGCATATGGCGGCTGGCAAAGAGATCATCTCCATTTTGGGGGGCACGGGAGATCTGGGTGGAGGCCTGGCGCGACGTTGGTCCCGAGCCGGTTATGAGATCATTATCGGCTCCAGAACGCTTGCCAAAGGGCGCGTAGCCGCGGACGAGTTGCTGGAAGAATTTCCCGATCTTAACGTCACCGGCATGGAGAACCGTGACGCTGCCGACAAGTCCGAGATTGTCGTGCTGACCGTACCTTTCTCCTTCCAGATCGGCATCCTTGAAACCGTAAAGCCGGCGCTATCGGGAAAAATCCTCATCGATGTCACAGTGCCCCTGGTTCCTCCCAAGGTGGGTACCGTGCAGATGCCTGAAGGCGGATCTGCCGGTGAGATGGCGCAGGCGTTTCTAGGTGCAGACGTACAGGTGGTGTCTGCCTTTCAGAATGTGGGTGCCCAGCATCTGCGCGAAGATCATGCCATCCAGTGTGACGTGCTGGTAAGCGGCAACAAACGTGCCGCCAGGGAGAAAGTGATCTCGCTGGTACAGGCAGCCGGACTGAAAGGATGGCATGCCGGGCCGCTTGCCAATTCGGTTGCAGCCGAGGCTCTGACTTCCGTACTGATTTCCATCAATCGCCATCATGGCATCGATGCGGCCGGTATCGTCATCACCGGAGAAGCCCAGAGCGAGTCATGAAGCTTTCCTTAAGTGCAGTAGCCGGTATTCCCATGGTGCAACCGGGGGATGACCTGGTAGAGCTGATGGGCGACGCGATCATCCAGCAGGGCGATCAGCTGAGAGACGACGATGTGCTGGTCATCGCTCAGAAGATCATCTCCAAGGCGGAGAATCGCTACGTCGATCTGGCTGATGTCGAACCCAGCGACGAGGCGATTCAACTGGCCCTCGAGGTCGACAAGGATCCTCGCCACGTGCAAGTGATTCTGTCGGAATCCAACGAGGTCGTTAGGAAGCGTCTCGGGGTACTGATCGTGGAGCACAAACTGGGGTTTGTGCACGCCAACGCCGGGGTGGATCAATCCAACATCGAGCACGATGAGCAGCACCAGATGGTGCTGCTGCTGCCGGTGGATCCCGATCTGAGTGCACGAAGGATTCGGGCTGGAATCAAGCAAAAGTACGGCGTAACCGTGGCCGTCATCATCAACGACAGCCTCGGCAGAGCGTGGCGCAACGGCTCTCTCGGCCTTGCCATTGGGGTGGCTGGTTTTACCGCTCTCGAGGACTATATCGGTGGGCTCGACCTGTTTGGCCGGGAACTGGTGGTGACCCAGGTAGGGGCCGCGGATGAGCTGTCGGCGGGCGCATCTCTGGTAATGGGTCAGACCGACGAAAAGACGCCGGTGGTACTGGTGCGTGGCTACCGGCCGGCGGAACCGGAGGAGGAGCAACTGCGGGGAGTCAAACCCCTGCTGAGGGACAAACTGGCGGATCTGTTTAGATAGTGCCTGTCCGGAGATAAGCTGATCTGGCGTACGTGGGTAAACATAGAAGAAATGTCAGTAGCAGGATCGATAACTTGAGGCAGGCACCTACGCGCGTGACACAGGTACCGATGCGCGGACTTTCAATTTGAGTGGGCACTAGATAGCAACTATGGGCTGGTCACTGGACAAGAGATGCCTGGCGGTATCGGGAGGCATAGGGGGAGCCAAGCTGGCGCTCGGACTGACGCAGGTCTTGCGGCCGGATCAACTTGCCATAGTCGCTAACAGCGGCGATGACTTCGAGCATTTGGGACTGCATATATCACCTGATCTCGACACGGTCATGTACACCCTGGCCGACCTCAGCGACAAAGAGCAGGGCTGGGGACTGGCCGGCGAGAGCTGGAATTTTCTGGATGCATTGGATTCTCTCGGGGGCGAAACCTGGTTCAAACTGGGCGATCGGGACATGGCCACCCATGTAACGAGGACCCGATTACTGGCCGAGGGTCGGACGTTATCCGATGTAACCGCATACCTGTGTGAGCGACTCGGCGTGCATCATGCACTCTTTCCCATGACGGACGATCCGGTGGCAACCATGGTCCGCCTTCGCAGCGGCGAACTGCTCAGCTTTCAGCACTATTTTGTCAGGGACCGATGCGAACCGGTGGTGGCTGGATTCCACTTCGATGGCATCGAGACAGCGAAGCCCAGCCCGCCTTTACTGAACAGTCTGCGGGATCCCCAACTGGCAGCCATCGTGATCTGCCCATCCAATCCATTCGTCAGCATCGATCCGGTCCTGGCAGTTCCATCTGTACGCCAGGAACTATCCGATAGCCGGGCGCCGGTAGTGGCCGTGTCGCCCATCGTGGGGGGCGAGGCGATCAAGGGCCCGACGGCCAAGATGATGGACGAACTGGGCATGCCACGCACCGCATTGGCCGTGGCCGAGCACTATAAGGATCTCCTGGATGGGTATATCTTGGACACGAAAGACCGGCAGTTGGTGCAGCAGGTGGAGGCCCTCGGCATTGCGACTACCGTCACCGAGACAGTCATGCTAACGTTAGCTGACCGTCGACAATTGGCAGAAGATACCCTGAACTTTGTGGATCAGCTTCAGAGTCGACCCTGAATCGGATTGCAGAAACGTGACAACCTGTGCAGTTATCCCCATTAAGAATCTATCCCACGCCAAGCAGCGTCTGGCCGGCGTATTGAGCAGCGCGGAACGTCAGGCGTTGTTTCAGGCCATGGTGGAAGATGTGCTGCGTACACTGTCTGAATGCTCCCTGGTAGATGAGAGTCTGGTGGTGACCGACGATCCCCTGGTGGTGTTGCTGGCGAAAGGGTTCGGTGCTGCGATCCTGCCGGAGCCGGAACGTCCGGGACTGATTCCGGCCGTGACCACGTCAGCCGTTTTTTTGAGGTCGAAGGGAGTGAAGAGGATGCTGTTCGTGCCGGGTGACGTGCCGTTGATCTCCGCTGACGACCTGGAAGTGGTTCTGACCAGCGTCGAGGATAACGAGGAGCCGGAGTTCACGATCGTACCGGCGGCCGATCTGGGCGGCTCCAATTGCATCGTCTGCTCCCCCCCGGACTGCATGAAATTTGGATTTGGCGAGGACAGTTTCAGACGACATCTGGGATTTGCGAGAGAACTCGGTATAGAACCACGCGTGATCAAACTACCCGCCCTCGGACTGGATGTGGATACGCCGCACGATCTCGAGGCCCTGATGCGCGAACTTGAAACCAGACAGACGCTTTCCAGTACTCATAAGTACTTGATGGAGAGTGGTATTATTGAAAGGCTCGGATCGGTGCAGGAAACGCGAACGTCGAAACTGAAGGGGTAGCGATGCAGAAGCTGGAAAAAAGAAGCAATCTGGAGTCGTTGCTGGCAAACGCTGTCGACGGTGTACAACTGAGTGGGGCGGAGATCATGCTGCTGGCGGAACAAGCCGGCTACCCACAGCTGCAGAGCGCGGCTGCCGCGATCAGAGATCAGGGCCATGCCAATGTGATCTCCTATTCGCGCAAAGTGTTCGTGCCTTTGACCCATCTGTGCCGGGATGTCTGCCACTATTGCACCTTCGCTCGTGTACCCAGAAAGGTGCAGGCACCGTACCTGCTGCCGGAAGAGGTGCTAAAGATCGCCACAGCGGGCGCTGAGGCCGACTGCAAAGAGATCCTCTTCACCCTCGGTGATAAACCGGAACTGCGCTATAAGTCTGCCAGGGAGGGGCTGTCTGCACTCGGGCATCAATCCACCATCTCGTATCTCGGTGAAGTGGCGGAACTGGTCCACCGGGAATCGGGACTGCTGCCCCATCTCAATCCCGGCCTGATGAGCGCAGATGAACTGAAGGATCTGAGAAAGAATTCCGTGTCCATGGGAATCATGCTGGAGAGTGCGTCCACACGTCTTATGGAAAAAGGGATGGCCCATCATGGCTCGCCGGACAAGCTTCCCGCCAGAAGAATCGAGACCATTCGCCTGGCGGGAGAAGCCGCCATCCCGTTTACGTCCGGCATTCTGATCGGCATCGGTGAAACCCGGCTGGAGCGGATCGAATCCCTGCTGCTGCTCAGAGAACTGCATGCAGAGCATGGTCATATCCAGGAGATCATCGTTCAGAACTTCAGGGCGAAGGCGGATACCCAGATGGAAAATGCAGAGGAACCGGATCTGCAGGAACTGCTCTGGACCATCGCCATGGCACGGATCATTTTTGGCGCTCACATGAACGTTCAGGCGCCCCCCAATTTGAGCCCGGGGGTTCTGCAGCAGATTGTGGCCGCCGGTATTAACGACTGGGGTGGCGTGTCCCCGGTGACGCCGGATTTCGTCAATCCGGAAGCTCCCTGGCCGCACCTGCAGGATCTGGCGGACGAGACCGCTGCTGCCGGAAAGCTGCTGATCGAACGGCTGGCCATCTATCCGGCCTACGCCATGGATACAAATCGTTGGATGGATGACGGGTTGAGTAGTGCGGTCTTGGGCAAGATAGACGGCCAGGGATTTGCCAGCACTGAACTTTGGTCAGCGGGCGCCGTGATCGACCCACCCCAACGTGACATCAACCTGCTGAGCGGTATCCCCATGTCATCGACCAGCAGACATCTGCAGAGTATTCTGGACCGGGCACTGGCGGCAGAAGAGTTGTCTGAAGAAGACATCGTGAGTCTGTTCAGAGCACGCGGCAGTGAATTTGCACACGTCTGTCGAGCCGCGGATGAGATGCGTAGCAGGGTCGTTGGGGACAAGGTGACCTATATTGTCAACCGCAATATCAATTACACCAACGTGTGTTACTTCCGCTGCCAGTTCTGCGCGTTTTCAAAGGGCAAAACCAGCGAAAACCTGCGCGGCAAGCCGTATGATCTGGCACCGGAAGAGATCATGCGGCGCACCCGTGAAGCGTGGAGTCGCGGCGCCACCGAGGTCTGCCTGCAGGGAGGCATTCACCCGGACTATAACGGTAAGACCTATATCGACATCTGCCATACCATCAAGCAGGTGACTCCCGATATACACATTCATGCCTTCTCTCCGTTGGAGGTGTGGCAGGGGGCCCACACCCTTGGCGTCGAGCTGGAAGATTTTCTCGGCCAATTGAAGCAGGCGGGTCTTGGCACGCTGCCCGGTACCGCTGCTGAGATCCTGGACGACGAAGTCAGAGCCACCCTGTGTCCCGACAAGATCAATACTTCCCAGTGGTTCGAGGTGATGGAGGCCGCCCACAAGGTTGGATTCAACACCACCGCCACCATCATGTATGGACATATCGAAGAGTATCGTCACTTGGCTCGCCACCTCATGCGTCTCAGAGCCCTGCAGAAGAAAACCGGTGGTTTCACCGAATTTGTGGTGCTGCCCTTCATTCACATGGAAGCGCCGATCTACCTGAAGGGAAAGGCCAGAAAGGGCCCCACCTTCAGGGAGTCCATCCTGATGCACGCCATCGCGCGATTGGTGCTGCATCCCTATTTCAGGAATATCCAGGCATCCTGGACCAAACTGGGTCACAAAGGGGTGCACGCTTGTCTCAATGCCGGTGTCAACGATCTGGGCGGCACCCTGATGAACGAATCCATCACCCGCGCAGCCGGCGCCAGCCATGGCGAGGAGACCACACCGGAACACATGGAGGCGCTGATTCGCTCAGCCGGACGCACGCCGGAGCAGAGAACCACCCGCTACCAGCCCGTGTCGCCGGAGCAGCAGGAAAAATCTTTTGGCGCAGCTGATTTGCAGGCACCCGTTTTCAATTCCGCCCGCAAGTTTGACAGACAACAAAAGGTGGGGAACAAGAAGCTGTTGAGGCCCGGAACCGCGGGCGAAGATAAGCTTTCCAGCGCGTATATCATTTAGCAGCCATGGGCACAACCCTGATTGAGGAGGAAGACAGATGAAAGTAGATGGTGGACTAACGGGAGATATGAGTCGAGTTGGCGAAAGCGCCAGGGCATTGGACGCGGCCGGATTTGACGGTGCCAGCACCGCGGAGACCGCTCACGACCCCTTCTTCCCCCTATTAGTGGCCGCCCAGAACAGTGAGAAGATCGAACTGATCACCTCCATTGCAGTGGCATTTTCCCGATCGCCCATGACCCTGGCGGGGATCGGTCATGACCTGAACGCGGTGTCTCAAGGTCGCTTTGTCCTCGGGCTGGGATCACAAATTCGTGCGCATATTACGAAACGATTCAGCATGCCGTGGTCTCGCCCGGCGGCGAGAATGAGAGAGTATATCCTGGCGCTGCATGCTATCTGGGATAACTGGTATACAGGCAAGCCCTTGGATTTCAGGGGCGAGTTTTACACCCATACGTTGATGACGCCGATGTTCACCCCGACGGACACGGCATTTGGCGCCCCCAAGATCTTTCTGGCGGCCGTGGGTCCCCTCATGACGCAGGTTGCCGGGGAGGTGGCGGATGGCATCATCATCCACCCATTCACCACCGAGAAGTACATGCGGGAAGTCACCCTGCCGGCGATTGAAAAAGGACTACGCAAGAACGGTCGTTCCCGGGATCAATTCGAGATCTCCTATCCGGGCTTTATCGTCACCGGGGAGACCGAGGAGTCCTTCGAGATGAGTCGGCAGGCGATCTGCAAGCAGATCGCTTTCTACGGATCCACGCCCGCTTATGCACCGGTACTGGCGCTGCACGGCTGGGGGGCACTGCAACCAGAGTTGAATGTGCTGTCAAAGCAGGGGCAATGGGATGAGATGGGCACGCTGATCACAGATGAGATATTGGCTGAATTCGCGATCGTGGCAGAACCGGATCAGTGCATCGGCCAATTCAAACAGCGCTATGCAGGCTTGGTCGACCGGACATCCGTTGGCATCCCGGCGCGCAGTCCTGAACATCGTGCAGAATTGCTGGCGCAGCTCCGAGCCTGATCCGCACTTGGGTTCAACACCGCAACATCGCCGGGCTCAATTGGAATCGGCAGAACACCGATTGATGGGTAGCGCATAAGGGATCACATGTCTGGTACGGGCACCTATACCATCAAGGCTGTCGGTGACATCAAGGATGTCGATGCGACGGATTGGAATGCCTGTGCCAATCCGGGTCTGGCAAATCCTGATTGTGGCATTCCCATCGATCCGTTTACTTCCTATGCCTTCTTAAGTGCACTCGAGGAGAGCGGCTCTGTGGTAGCGCAAACCGGATGGGCACCCTATCACCTGCTTCTTGAGAATGAAGGGGAAGAGACGCTGGGTGTCGTGCCCATGTATCTGAAAAGCCATTCCCGAGGTGAATATGTCTTTGACCACAACTGGGCAGACGCCTTCGAGCGGGCAGGGGGCAGATACTATCCGAAGTTGCTGATCTCAATCCCCTTTACTCCGGCGATGGGCAGGCGCCTGCTGTGCAGAGACGTTCACAACTACCGCGAGATTGAGCACTACCTGCTGGCTGGTTGCATGCAGGTCGCCGAAAAACTGGCAGTGTCCTCGTTGCACATCACCTTCGCCGTCAAGGAACAGTGGGACCTGATGGGTGAACTCGGTTTGTTGCAGCGAACCCATAAACAGTTTCACTGGCAGAACCGTGGTTACCAGACGTTTGATGAGTTTCTTGCAGATCTCTCCTCCAAGAAGCGCAAGAATATCAAGAGGGAAAGAAAGGGAGCGATCGAAGACGACATTCAGATCGAATGCCTGATCGGATCGGATATCAAGGAAGAACACTGGGACGCGTTCCACACATTTTACGTCGACACCGGCAATCGCAAATGGGGAACCCCTTATTTGACCCGTCGGTTTTTTTCTCTGATCGGCCAGAGAATGGCTGATCGCATCCTGTTGGTGATGTGTAAGAGATACGGTCGTTATATTGCGGGTGCCATCAACTTTATCGGCAGCGAATGCTTGTTTGGACGCAACTGGGGATGCATTGAAGATCACCGCTTTCTGCACTTCGAAGTGTGTTACTACCAGGCGATAGAATTTGCCATCAGGCATGGGCTACAACGGGTGGAAGCGGGCGCTCAGGGACCTCACAAACTGGCCAGGGGATATATGCCAAGTCATACCTACAGTGCGCACTGGATCGCCAATGAGAGTTTGCGTAGCGCAGTTGGTGATTTCCTGGATGAGGAACGGCGCTATGTGGATGAAGAGATCGAGTATATAGGGGAACGCTCACCGTTCCGGGAGTAGGTCAGGCCGGGGAACTGGCTCCGGTCTTGCGCCATCCCAGATCGAACAGCAGCGCCCTTGTCTTGAATAACGCGACAACGATAAAGACGTATAGCAGGTGAACCCACCAGAGACCCACGTTGCTGGGAATCTGCCCTTTATCAACGGCAGCCCGGGACACAGACAGCAAGACCAGATAAAGGAAGATGAGAATCATGCCGGGTACCAGGTGAGCGAAGCGCCCTTTGCGGGGATTCACCTGGCACAGCGGGATGGCCATCAAGGCGGCGATAGGTACCAGCATAATGATGGATACGCGCCATTGAAATTCGGACACTCGCCACAGAACGTCACTACCCATCAATTCACGGGTGGGTACTGCGGTCCGTCTCTGCGGACGTTTCTTGTGTTGCCGCTCGATAAGCTGCCCATACTCCTCATACTCCACCAATCGGTATCGTGCATCCCCGGGCGTCCCGGTGGTACGCGTGCCATTTAGGAACACCAGGAATAGATCGCCGCTTTGTTCATCCACGGTCTGATGCCCCGTTTCTGCCAGGATGATATCCGCCCTGGGGTTGCCTTGCCGGTCGGCCGGTTGATTGACGACGAAGACATTATTCATCTCAGTGCCCTGGCGGCTCAATTCCTCCGTATAGGTCACCCTCTCACCGTCACTCATGGTTTGAAATCGACCGGGGATCAGCAGGTCGAATTCTGTCAGGCTCTCCTGTGCTTCGCGAATTTTGCCGATCTCGGACTGGGCCCAGGGCCTGATCCACAGACTCAGGCTGGCTACCGCGGTGGCCACAAACAGAGAAAAGAACAGAGTGAGCCACATAAGGCGCGTTGGGCTCATGCCGCAAGCTTCCAATACCACCATCTCACTATCCAGATACAGGCGACCGTAACCCAGCATGATTCCCAGGAAGAAGGAGACCGGCAGTATGATTTCCAGAAGGTCCGGTATTCGAAAAGCGATCAGGGCGAACAGGACATCCTTGGTAAACATGCCACTGGCTGCATCCTGCAGGTAAGCGATGACCCTGCCCCCCATGGAGATCACTAACAGCACCATGGTGACCACCAGCATGGTGAAAAACACTTCACGGGCCAGATAGCGGAAAACGATCATGGTTGCTTCGCTCGCGCAGGTGAACAGAACCGTGGCGACATCATGTCAGGCCATCCTCTTGGCGATTTTCTGCCCACTCGTTGTCCCAACTCCTCTGCAATGGCAGCTACGGCATGCTTGCCGCATGTTAGTTCAGAGCTGGTCGAATGTGCAACAAGCCGGCACAGTAGGAGGGGTAAGCCATGCAGCAGCGTTTTGAGATTGTGCGATGCCAGAGCGGTTAACGGGTTTTGATTACGTCCTTGATACTTACCACAGCAACTGCATGCACCGGTTTGAGGCCTTCGTTGATGTAGTTGTGGGGCAGATTTCCAGCGAAGTAGACTACGTTGCCCGCCTCGACCTCCACCGGCTCGTCGTTGATCTGCAGCAGCGCCGTTCCCTCCAGACAGTAGAAGAACTCGTGGCTGCCCTGGGGATGAGGCCTGCCTTTGGAGTAGCATCCAGGCAGCATGCTGATTTCATTAATCAGTATGTAGGGTGCGTTGATGGGCGAGAGCTGCGAACTGACGAACTTGCCATCATCCAGACGGATCGACTGCATGTCCTTTCTGGCCACCAGCGTGGCCACGGTAAGTTGGTTTTTTTCAACCAGATCACTGACGGTCACGCCAAGGGCATTGGCGATCTTTATAACGGTGGTAATGGTCGGATTACCGCCATTGCTTTCCATGTTCGCCAGCGTAGCACGTGGCACGCCGGCCATATCGGCCAGTTGCTGCTGGGTCAGGCTGTGTTGCGCTCGGATGGCGGCTATTGTCTTAGCTACAGGATTCAAAGGCACTCCCCCAATGTAACCTTATTGTTTTCTATCTTCCAATATATTGGCCGAATAATCAACAAATAGACAAACTAGATGAACAGGTATTGATCGTACCATTTGTATCGTCACAGTTTGTGATAGATTGGAATCAGGCACATGTCCTGGAGGGGGCAGCCGGTGCGGCGAAGCGGGTGAGTCGTACCGTGAGCCCGTCCATCTTCCCCACGGCGGACACGCACAACGCCGCTAACTACTCCTGATTCACAGAGTTGAGCAGATCCATGGCTCGGCCGAGGGTGGCCAGCCGCTGCTGCAAACTGCTGCCCTCAGGATCCAAACGCAACGTGGTGATGCCTGCCTTTTTGTAAGCGCGCATGCGTTGCTTAATCATGTCTTCCGTACCGAGCAGACTGGTACGAAGCACCATCTCGTCAGGTACCCGTTCGGTGGCCTGCTCGCGCTGGCCAGCCAGCCACAGCCGCTGCACTTCGATGGCTGCATCCTCATATCCCTGTCGTTTGAACGCGTCGTTGTAGAAGTTGTGTTGTGCGGAGCCCATTGCACCCAGAGTAAACGCGATGCCTGCTTTTCTGGGCGCAACCAGCGCATCGACATCGTCGCTGAATGCGACGCTGCCTCCTACCTGCAAGTCTATGTCCGCCAGTGAGCGACCCGCTGCCTCGGCACCCTTGGCGATGTGAGTGGTAACCGCATCGGCACCTTCCGGTGTGAAGGAAGTGCCCACCCAGCCATCTGCCAGTTCGCCGGTAAGCTGCAGGCTTTTCGGGCTTAATGTGGCCAGGTAGATGGGAATCTTGTCATTGCCGGGCTGGGACAGGCGCAGTCCTTTTCCTTCGCCATCGGGCAGAGGAAGGGTGAAGTGTTTACCGGCGTAGACCAGCTTCTCACCAGCGAAGGCAAGACGAATAATCTCGATGGTCTCCCGCATCCGCGTCACCGGTCTGGCGAACGGTACCCCCTGCAAACCTTCCACCACCTGGGGTCCGCTGGCGCCCAGTCCCAGGACAAAGCGATCGTCGGATATCGCAGCCAGGGTCAAGGCCGTCATGGCGGTCATGGAGGGCGTTCTGGCACTGATCTGCATGATTCCGGTAGCCAGCTTCATGGTGCTGGTTTTGGCGGCCAGATAGGCGAGGGGAACCACCGCATCCTGTCCCCATGCTTCAGCGGACCAGGTGTAGCTGACACCAAGTTTTTCCGCCTCCATCACGAATTCAACGCTGTTTTGCCAGTCCCGCTGTCTGCCGGAAGCGGCGCCGCCTACTCCTATTGCTGCTTGCATCTCAGTTACCTCCGCGGTTTTGAGAAATCCGGCTGAAAGGTGAATTCGAGACCCGAATATCTCGGTTCGCTATACTCGGAGTTGGTGAAGAGCGGCGTGGCTGCGTCATTGGGACCGGTGGTGACGACATAGGCTGAGGAGATACTGGCAGTATTCTGCAGATATTGTTTGTTATTGAAGTTCCGACTGAATAGACGCACGGTCCAGTCCTGCCACAGATAAGCGATGGAAACGTTCCAAATGCCGCGACCGTTCACGTTGCCAACTACGATGGGCTCACTTACCGGAGCAACGTAGGCGGTCTGTCCCGTATCGTCGTCGGTGACGTCTTCACCGATGGTAATATTGCTGCGGCGAGTGCGGTAGTCGCTTATCCAACTGTAACTGGCATTGGCCTGAATGCGTCCTTCCGCCAGATTCCAAATGTAGCTACCGGAAAGCGACAGCGTATTTTCCGGCGCACGCAGCAAATCGATTCCGGTGGTGGAATCGAAGGCTCCCGCCGTTTCACGGGAAGGCACTCTGAACCTGTTAAAGTCCGTGCTGAGATGGCCATAGGCCGCCCGCACTTGAAAGCGCTCCATGGGAATGATTCGAACATCCACTTCGAAACCGTTGACACTCGCTCTGGCGATGTTTTCCGTGACCGATTCCTGATTCCCGGATTCTACTGTCCTAAATATCGTTTCCTGCTTGTCTTTGAACTTCGATTGAAAACCGGTGACGTTGATTCGCATCCGATCGTTCCAGAACTGTGTCTTCAAGCCGACTTCATAGTTGTTGACCGTTTCCGGGCTGTAAGGCAGCATCGAATCCGCCGATACAGCTCTCTCGTCGAATCCGCCGCTTCGAAAACTCTGTGCATAAAGGGCGTACAACATGGCATTCTCATCTACCCTATAGCGCAAACCGAACTGCGGCGAGACTTCGTTGTACTGCCTCTGCGCAGCGATGGGTGCCGGCAGAACGATTACGTCCTCCAGTTTGGTGCCGCCCGGTTGGTGTGTCGTTGACACCAGATCTCGACTTTGTCGTACACCGATATCAGCAGTCCACTTTTCGCTGAGGACGTAGCTCAGGTGAACGAAGAAGGACAAGGAGCGCTTTTTCTGAGACGTCACCTGATATTGGGACTCAGGAATCGTGATTACGTCAGGGGTAGTCTCTGCCTCAGCAGCACGTGCCCGTTCAGCTTCCTGGGCAAGGGTCTGCAGCAAGAACGGGTTCTCCCTCAGCAGGGAATATTCGGAGTTAATGTAGTAACTCCCGACCACAGTTTGCAGTTTGTCGGAGGCCTGCGACTGAAAGCGTAATTCCCAACTTCTCTGCTCGTAATCCTGCTGCCGAGCGGTGGAGAAGAAATCAGAAGATGTGGCGTCCAGGTCCTGATTCAGCACTTCGTCCTGACTTCGAACAGCAGCGGTGCTGGTCAGCCTGTGTTTACCGGAATCCCAGTCAAATTTGAGCGTGTGATAGTCACCGTCCAGAGTTGATTCGTTGGAGAAATTCTGATCGACAATATCAATGCGCAGGGTTTGTGGGACAGCTATGCCCAAGGTAGATCGGCAGAACTCGTTCGCGTTGTCTGCAGAATTCGAGCAGAGGAGATCCGTTGGCGCGCTTAGATTCAACAACCCTCTGGTGTTTGAGTCGTCTACTTCATTTTCATAGATGTAGTAAAGGCTTAGATTTGTCGTTGGCGTCCACAGCAGGGAGCCGGTTAGACTCAAATAGTCCCGGTCATTTTCATCCCTGGTTTGGCAGTCATAGGTGAGATCGAGCCCCAGCTTGCAGTTGTCAAGATAGTTGCCGCCGTTCTTTATGTTGTTCACGGTGAATTTTCCGGCCAGCTTCTCCTTGATGAGCGGTGCATTGAAAACACCGTTCAATTGCTGACGATCGTAGCTTGCTGCCTGTAGTCGGATCTTCACGCCCGCTGTGCCGGTGGGCCTGGTTCGCTCGATATGGATAGCGCCGCCGGTGGTATTTCTCCCCTGCAGGGCTCCCTGAGGTCCCCTCAGAACCGTTACGCGTTCGAAGTCAAACACATCCTGCAGGCGACTGCTGCTGTTGCCCATAAAGACGCCGTCGACAAACACACCTACCGCCGGGTCGAAGCTTTTCTCCGTATCGCCCGAGCCGATTCCCGGATCGCGATGGCGGCGCCCTGAGGCGCGCCACTGATTGAATCGATTACGAGGTTAGGAGTAATGCTCTCCAATTGTTCAATACTGCCCCTGAGGAGCGAGTCGATTTCGCCATTGTCGATCGTGTTTGCAGTTGCCACGGAATCCTGCATCGGCTCTGCACGATTGCCCGCTGAGATGGGATCCTCCTGCAGGATCCAATCCTCTGACTCTTCGGCATGTGCTATACAGACCCACAGAGATGCCAGCAGACCAAATGTGCCAAGCCGCATCATTACTCTCATGACAACTCCCATATAATCACCCTCGCATATCGATTCGTTTCTCTCTGATGGCTGGCTGACAGCCAGCAGTATCTTGTTGTTCTGCATGTGAATTTGCAAGTCTTTCACGTGGTTTTATGGCCGTTACGTCCGTCGGCAATCCTGAGATGGTATTTACACAAGAAAATGAGCTGAAATTGCTGTATAAACTGACCTGCCGAATATCTCACTCAAAACTGCATCGTATCGATGAGTGCGCCCATTCCCTACTTCGAAGTCCATGGTGATCGAGGACCCTATCTGCTGCTCATGCACGGCATGCTCTCCGGGCGCTCTCAATGGCTGTTGAACCTGCCGGCATTAACCGCTGCGTGTCGCCCGGTGGTGGTTGAACTGTGGGGTCACGGGCGTTCTCCGGCGCCGGATGACCCTGCACTCTACAGCTACCGCGGCTATCTCGACAGTTTTGAGAGAATCCGCAGCGAACTCGGTATCGATGACTGGTTCGTGTGTGGGCAGAGCTTCGGCGCCACCCTGACCATTCGCTATGCAATTCAATATCCTGAAAGAACGAACGGACAGATATTCACAAATTCAGCCTCGGCCCTGGTGGCTGCCGCGGGGCAGGACAGCAGCCAGAGCCGACCCGACCTTGAGAAACACGCACAAGCGATTGCGGCTGGGGGTTTGAAGCTGATCGAGCAGATGCGGATCCATCCCAGCCATGCACGCAATCTGCCTAAGGAAGCAAAGCAGGCCCTGTTGGCGGATGCTGCCCTTATCAATCCACGGGCCATCGCCATGATATTCCGTCACATCAACGGGTCTTCGGTGGTTGATCTACTTCCCCGGAACAGCGTTCCCAGCCTGCTGGTCTGTGGCAGCCGCGAGAAGTCATTTACACCGGGTAGGATTGCCGCCGAACAGAACATGCCCCATCTTGAGGTCGTTATGGCGGAAGCGGGCCACACGGTAAATATCCAGCGGGCAGATGTATTCAACGACTCGGTGATCGATTTCATCCAGCGACATGGCAAGGATTCAAACTGATCCCCTTGCATTGCTGGACCGAATCACACATTCCCCGTCTCTTTTTGTGGTAACCCGTAGTTTCTAGCCATCTGCACGTTGCTGCGGTCGACCTCTTCCCTGAGGGGTAACATCGCCGTGGATACCGGTCCCATGTCCGAAGCGTACGCCAAAAGACAGCAGTGGAGTCTCGGGTTATCCGCTAGCGGGCCGCGGAAACGCAGCCATACAGGATTGTTAGTATTGTCCGTTCTGGGTCGATCCAGGGGATACGCGGGGACGGGCAGTGTGAGCATCCTGGGGCTCTGAATAAGCCAAGGGGAGGGCGTCAGCGCCGGGAGCGTCGTGAACCGTTACCAGCAGCCTGAATAATCTACATCAGCACCTGTACCCAAGCGGACCTTGACATCGGTATCTTCACTGACCACGATCTGGGACCCTGTCGATAACCGACCCACGACCAGATCCGCAGCGCACAATCCGGCATTGGCGCCCGTCGACAGTCGCACCGACGCCCGCTCCACCCGCAGGTCATCTTTGAAGCGACCCTCGTTGAATGTGCCACCGGTGCCCACGCGCAGATCCAGGTCTTGAGTTTGTCCCGAGATCCTGACGGTTGCCCCGGTGCTGATGCTGACATCCAATTCGTTCGCCGATACCGCACATGGGTCAATCTCGATGGCGGAACCGGTTGATGCTTCGACTTGCCGCAGCGGTTCGGTGGTATGAATCGTGGCGCTGATGCCGCCATGACGATGGCCTAACATCTGCCGCCAATTGTGCTCGCGTTTGATGTCAAGTGTCGAGCCGTGCACGTCGATGCGCAGGCTTTCGAAGGCGCGTTCCGAGGCGCGAATCAGAACGGTGGATTCTTCCCCACAGATCACCTCGGCCTCGATGCCGGTGCCTATGTCGAGGCCCTGAAACCGATCCACAGGTACCTGCCAGCTGTCTTTGGCTGCGACATGGAGGCTGACAAATGTAACGACAATCAGTAATGAGATGGCTTTCACGTGCAGTTCCTCCCGGGGTCAGTGTCAGTCCGGTTTTCGGATCGGTTTAGTTCGTCCGCATGTTTAAGACGCGCATCAGCGGCGAATAGTTTGTATACGCCGCAGTGTTCGACTGCCGCGGTATTCGACTGCTGCAATTCCTCAGCTTTGCTCGCGCAGATCCGGTAATTGGTATTGCTGTTTTTCCAGATCCGCCCGAATGGCCTTCTTGTCGATCTTACCGGTGCTGGTCAGGGGGATTTCCTGCACGAATATGATGTCATCCGGCAACTGCCACTTGGCGAAAATCTCGCCGCAGTGGTCGAGAATTCTCTGTTCTGTGACATTCGACCCCTGTACCAGAATCACCAGGGCGACCGGTCGTTCATCCCAGCGGGGATGGGGCTGCGCCACCACCGCAGCATGAGTGACCCCCTCAAGAGCAACAATGTGATTCTCCAGATCGACGGAGGAGATCCACTCGCCACCCGACTTGATGAGATCCTTGGAGCGATCGGTAATGATGAGATACTCCTCACTGTCCATCTGGCCAACATCGCCGGTGATTAGCCAGTCATCGTGAAACTTCTCCGGCTGCGGGTCATTGTAATATTCCGAGCAGATCCAGGGACCGCGAATGAGAATCTCGCCAACGGACTCGCCATCGTGGGGCAGCGCATTGAAGTCGTCGTCGAAAATCTCGATTTCCAGACTCGGTACGGTAAGACCAGCCTTGGCAATGTTTTCAAACTGCTCGTCGTCCGTGAGTTTGAGGTGAGCGCGTTTGGCGATCCGTCTGGAAACGGTACCCAGGGGGTTGGTCTCTGTCATGCCCCAGCCCTGGATCATCTCGATGCCGTAATTGTCTGCATACCAGCGCATCATGGACAGGGGAGGCGCAGAACCACCACAGGTCAGCCGGGTCAGTTTGGACAGGTCGTACCTATCCGGATTCGCTTCCAAGATCCCCTTTACTGCCTGCCAGATAGTCGGCACCCCGGCAGAAATCGTCACTTCCTCGTCGACCATCAAGCGAACCAGACTCTCAGGGTCCATATATTTGTGGGGCAGTACCTGTTTTGATCCAAGCATGGACGCCGTGAACGGCAAACCCCAACCAAGGGCGTGAAACAGGGGTACGATGCCGCAGATGCTGTCCAGTGCAGTCAGGCTCATGGCGTCCGTCATCGCCTGGGCCATACTGTGCAGGTAGGTGGAACGATTGGTATACATGACTCCCTTGGGCTTGCCGGTCGTGCCGCTGGTGTAACAAAGCCCCATGGGCGCATTTTCATCGATAACGGGCCACGGGTATGTGCTGGGCTGATCAGCGATGAAGTCTTCGTAATCGACTGTATGCGCAAAAGAAGTCTCACCTCCTTCACCATGAGAACAGACAACCAACAATTCAACACAGGGGATCTTGTCGAGGAGAGGATCCAGAGCCGGCAGCAGATCTTCATCGATCACAATGACCCTAGAGGCGGCATGGTTGATTATGTATTCAAGATCGGTGGGTGAAAGCCTGATGTTCAACGTGTGCAGAACAGCCCCCATAGAGGGAACGGACTGATAGAGTTCCAGGTGGCGCCAGTTGTTCCACATAAAGCTGGCTACCCTGTCTCCTACCTGAATACCGTGCTCCTTGAGCGCCCCTGCCAACTGGTTGGCCCGCTCCCAGGTAGTTTTGTAACTCTGACGATGGCTACCGTCTGCAGTCAGGGTAACGATCTCCTCCTCGGGTGAAACAACCGCGCCTCGTTTTACGATGCGGGACATCAGTAGTGGGGTCTTTTGCATAGTCACTTGTGATGATTCCTCTCAGTGGAAAATGGCTCTTTACTCAATTCGGATCCGGCGCCAAACCATCGGTTTTGCTGCCAGATGTGCTGCCAACAGTCAGTGCTGCTGCCATATACGTCGCATCTCTTTGCGCAATTCGAATTTGCTGCCAACAGTCAATGCTGATGCCAGATATGTCGCATCTCTTCACTGCTCTCAAGCAGTTCCGGCAAGGTGCCTCGTGCCACCAGCCGACCCTCCTCGACTACCAGTATCTGATCCGCCCGTTCCAGAACGCTTGGTTGATGGCAGACTACCAGGCAGGTTGTATCCTGTTCTTCCAGACGGGTCCACAGGCTTCTCTCAGTATTGACATCCAGTGCACTGGAGAGATCATCGAACACCAACAATTCCGGCTGGCGGATAAACATTCGAGCAGCGGCGACGCGCTGAATCTGGCCACCGGAGAGCTTAACACCTTTGGGACCCACCATGGTATCCAGGCCCTCTTCCAGGCCGCCCAGGCCCTCTGCCATCACGGCGGAAAGTTCATCCCCGCCATGGCGCTGTCGATAAAGGCACGGGTAACCTGGGGAATCAAAAGCTTGAAGCCGATGCTGGACACCAGCAGCACGGTCAGCAGGGCAAACAGCCCTGTCTGGTCCTTCAGATAACCGGCAAGCAGTGCCCAGTATCTTGCTAGTGGAATTGTCATAGGACCGGGTCCTGCAGATTCCACCCGGGAGAGTATTCGCCGGGCGTTGCCTCTGGATGGGAATCGATCGTGAATAGTTGATTAGCTGCAGAAACAGCGCCGCAAAATTATGTTATCTTCGCGCTTATGTCAACAAAGAACCCACAAATGGGATAGACGGAAGATTGCTGTGGATCCAGAGCATCCACCGGATCGAGTGATATTGTTGGACGGTTCCATGGGGCGTGAGTTACGCATGCGCGGGGTGGAGATCCCGGCCACCATCTGGTCGGCGAATGCACTACTGGTCGCACCAGAGGTGGTGGAGAGCGTGCACCTCGACAATATCGCCGCCGGTGCGGACATCATCACCACCAATACCTACGGCGTAATCCGCCGCGATCTGGCGCGGGAGGGCGTCGAAGATCAGTTCGGCCAGCTCAATGTGCAGGCCTGTCAACTCGCGCATTCGGCCAGAGAGAAGTCGGGCAAGCAAGTTGTCATCGCCGGATCACTGCCTCCGTTACGGGGGAGCTACCGCCCCGATCTCGTGGGCGCCGTGGATGAGATCGGACCCCTCTATGCGGAGCAGGCGGACATTCTGGCTCCGCTGGTGGACCTGCTGCTATGCGAAACCATGTCAAGCTCAACTGAGGCGCTGGCCGCAGCGGCGGCTGCCTGCAAAACCGGCAAACCGGTATGGGTTTCCTGGACGCTACACGACCGCAGCATGGGGATTCTCCGCAGCGGCGAATCCGTTAGCACGGCCCTACAGGCAATCAGTCATCTACCGGTGTCCGGTTATCTATTCAATTGCTGTCCTCCGGAGAGCATCAGCGCTGGGATGTCCCAGCTAACATCCAGCGGCGCAAAACATATTGGTGGTTATGCCAACACGTTCATTCCAATTGCGGCGGACTGGACCTTGGATGGTGACGAGGAGACGGACGGATTGATCGGAGTCAGGGAAGATCTAAACCCCGAGCAATATGCCCGCCACGCTGCTGATTGGTTGTCCAGCGGCGCAACCGTCATAGGTGGCTGTTGCGGCACCAGTCCAGAACACATTGCTATGCTCAAAACGCTGATCTGATCCACACCGGGATGTAGACCCTAGTCGGGAATGGTTTCGGAGCGGCCCTCTTCCACACCGCCGCTCCCCAACCCTCTATAGGCACCCAAACCAAGCCCTTCATCCAAGTCCAATCGAATGCATCGGTAGCAGCCCGGAATACATCGCCAAGCTCAGAACCATGATCAATTAACTGAAGCCCCGCCCAGACCGCCCGCTGCATAACTCAGCCCTTGGATACACTTGTCCAGCCAATCATTACGCGTTCCGGGCTGCATGTGAAATATTAACAACCTGCCACACGGTCTTGGTCGTTATGATTCCGAACTCTGCCTTTCCCGGACCTAATGACTGATCAATATGCACGTTTTGCCAGGGGACAACAGGTGACACACCACTTGTTCAACTATCGAGGTGTGATCTTCGATGTGGATCCCGTCTTTCTCGGCAGCGAAGCCTGGTACCAACAGATGGCTAAGACAAAACCGCCAAAGAACGCGCCCTGGTACCACATACTTGTACACGGTGCCGATCACACAACTTATGTAGCAGAACGCAATCTCGAGCCATATAACGGAAGTGAGTTTGTGGATCACCCCCTCCTGGACCATTACTTTGATGGTTTTGACGACGGCCTTTACCATCCCAGGCAGAAGGTTGATTAGGAGTCGGATGGCTCGCGACCCGATGCATCCGTTAGCCTGAGCCATCACTGTTGGGGATGGGCAGACAGTACCCGGTACCCCGTGGCCCCGCTAGAACAGGAAGGTGCCTGACTCGAGACCGAGAAGGGCGCGACCGATGTTCTCCTTGAATTGTGGCGAGACCATGATGTGCTGTCTAACCACCAGCACATCACGCATACACCGCTCCAGTGGGCTGGATGTGAAATTCGCCGTGGCTCCAGCGGCTGCAACGATCTTTTCAACCGCTTTGACAGCAGTAGAAGCTGCACCCGAGCAGGCTAGTTGTAGCAGCGCTTTCTGACGGGTCGTGGGCGGATCCCCTTGATCGACCGTGTCCCAGATATCACTGACCCGGTCGAAGACATAGCTTCTTGCGGTTTCCAGCAGATACTCAGCTTCCGCGACTGCCAACTGTGCGTCCACCCTTTCCCGTAATTTTCCAGCGGTCCCTCGCGGTGTCTTGTCCATGGCCAGATCCATAAAGTGATCGATCGCGGCACGCGTGATGCCGGTCGCGACGCCGACTTTGTTGTACGCCAATCTGCTGTGAAGCGGTAATCGATAGAGGGTGCCATCTTCCTGTAACGGGTTGCGTGCGACGCTGGAGATTCTCTCATCCGGTACAAACACATCGCTAACGCTGACATCGTGACTTCCAGAGCCGCGCAGACCGGAAACCTGCCAGGTATCGATGATGTCGAATTCGTCCCTGGCAATTAAGGATTCGCACGTTACGGGCCCCATTTCGTCCGTCACTCGATCATCATTCTCAAAAACGATGCTCTGACCCCAGAAGTAACTGGCATTGTGTACGCCGCTCGCAAATGGCCATTGCCCGGTAACCCTAAAACCACCGTCTGTTCTAACAGCATGACCAAGGGGGTTCAAAGCGCCTGCTATGATAAGGTCCGGGTCCGCGAAGAGTTTCTGCACTACCTCACGTGGAAACACGGCGCCCAGTATGCCCATGACCTCGACACCGATCATCAGATTCCATCCGGTTGCGCCGTCGAGTCTTGAAACGGCCTCGATGGTCTGAATCTGCGTTGTCGGGTGGTATTCCCCACCCCCGACTGAACGCGGCGCCGCGATGCGGTACAGACCTTCATTAGCCATGGCCATGGCGACTTCGTTAGAGAGATGACGCTGGCTGTCAGAAATATCCGCATATTCCCTGATCAGATGTGCAAGACCATCGATCTTGTCTTTGATGGGATCAAACTCCGGGTTTTTCATGTGAGTGCTCGCGATTGGGTTGGTCTGCGCCATTAGTATATAGTCAGGACCGCTCAAGCAACTTGATTGAATGTCCAATCAAACAAGACTGTCACAAAGCCGGAGCGACAGCATCGAAGAATAGGCAGCTCAGATAGAATCGGTTGTGATCCCAGGTCCAGGCGTTCAGACCGGCTCCGCTATGAAGACCGGAATTTTGCGGGGCGCTTTGTTCTTGTATTCCTCATACGGCGGAAAGGCCTCGACACAGATGGCCCAGACTCGATCGCGCTCGCCATCGTCCTCGACTTCCCGCACGCGCATCTTGAAGACTTCGGTCTTGTCGCGAATCTCGACGTCCGCATTGGCACGCAGGTTGTAAACCCAAACGGGGTTCTTGGGCGCGCCACCTTGGGAACCGACCAGCACGTAACCGTTGCCATCCTTGACGCGCATCAGCGGCGTCTTCCGAGTGCCACCGGTTTTGTTTCCGGTGTGCGTGACGATAATGCAAGGCAACCCGGTGTCCAAAAGCTCGGTTCCCTGTGTGCCGCCACTACTCTCGTATAGCTCTACCTGATCGCGTACCCATTTGACTGGCGTTGGTATGTATTCGCTCATTTTTGTGTCCTCGAATTGGGGTCTTGTGTGTCCTCGAATCGGAGTCAGTTCAGTTTATAGTAGGTCCAGTAGCAGGGCCATCACTTCAGCGAGCTGATTAGGGAGCGTCGCTTACCCACACAGCAATCACGGGCGTGACGCCTATCTTGTTGTGGCCCAGAGTGTGTGAAAAGTCGCAGTGACGGTATAATCTGACTTTCCAAGATTGGAGTTTTGGATGAGCGGATTTATCCAAGGTCAGGCACGCACTCAATCA
>JASMJM010000046.1 GCA_030749725.1 Pseudomonadales bacterium
GCTATCGATTAAAGGAAAAGCTAAGAGCCGGAATTATTAAGAAACCACCACAAGAGATCACTACTGACTAGACACAGGGGGGTCAATTTTGAACTGCCGGAATCAAATCAAAGGGGGTCAGTTTTAAACTGCCGTTGACAGAGGCAGGTACCAGATCCAGGCCGACTCTCTCCATCATGTGTGTCATCCGTTTTTCGGATTCACTTGCCATATACTTGATAAACCAGACGATAAGGGCAACAGGGAAAGCCACCATCGAGAGAGCAATAACGATATTCAGGGTTGCTGAGTTCATGAAATTCACACTCCTATTTGCAGGTAATGCAAGACTGTTCTATGTACGTCTCACCTTATTAGGACTACAGAAACTGACATTGATTTAGGTCAAGTTCTTGAAGTATCTATTTGATGCATGTGAGGGGGCAGAAAAGACGCCATACTGTTATTCTGCAATCCAATGACTCGGTGCATCGAAGGAGAACAGCTAGTGCCTGTAACACCGTTCCACCTTGGCCCGGGTATGCTGCTCAAATCGTTGGCCCACGATAGGTTCAGCTTCCTGACTTTCGGCATTTCACAAGTGATCATGGATCTGCAGCCCCTGTTTGCCATGCTGACTGGGATTGGGCCGATTCATGGGTCTACCCATACATATGCCGGTGCTACGTTGATTGCGCCCATTGCGGCTGTGATCTCGAAACTTCTGGTCGGACCAATGTTGGTTTACTGGAATCGTAATTTCGAGGGGCCGGATTGGTTGGGGCAGTTTTATACGCAAGTTTCGGCGCCAGTTCTCCTGGGATCGGCTTTCATCGGCACCTATTCGCATATCTTCCTGGACAGCATGATGCACGCGGACATGCAGCCTTTCTTTCCCCTTGATTATGCCAACAGTTTACTCAGTCTAACGGATGCGTATAGCCTCCACATCTATTGCTTCGCCTTGGGTATCGTCGGGATTATTGTTTACGGAGCGCTGCGTTTTGTCAGAGGGAAGTGATCGTCAACCATGCTGGGCATATGCTGCGACGCAGCAGTCGATGTGTTGCACCTGTGGTTTAGATC
The DNA here is from genome assembly GCA_030749725.1 of Pseudomonadales bacterium. Taxonomy (GTDB): domain Bacteria; phylum Pseudomonadota; class Gammaproteobacteria; order Pseudomonadales; family Azotimanducaceae; genus JASMJM01. The sequence continues at coordinate 1,066 of JASMJM010000046.1, forward strand.
GTCGTGACGGGAGATCAGTACTCCTCGTCCATCTGTACCTCGATGCCGGTGTGTTGTACCAGATCACCAGCTATCTCCAACAGTTCCTGACGCCAGTTCTGATCGATGGCAAAACGTGCCAGCAGAGACTGATAGCGCGGCTGTTTCTCGATTTCCTGAACGGTGGAAAATGGCAGAACGCGACTCAGAGTCACATGGATATCAGTGACCTCAGTCCCATAATCCACGGCCTCCTCGAGATAATCGATACCCTTGTCGATTTCACCCAGAAGCAGCGCACCCCAATATTTGAAAACAAGCTGCAGGGATCGGCGTTTCTCCAGCCAATCCCTATCGTTCGAGTTCGTTACCACTCCTGACATGATGCGTATTCAATGTGTTAGCGTCGGCAGAGATAGCGCTATCAGCTTGGATTCCCGGCCGCTAAGAACTACTGCCACGACGATGTACTGCTTGCCATTTACCGTGTAGGTCATGGGTACACCGGCAGCATAACCAGGCAGCGCAATTTCATGAATGGTCTCGCCGGTCACCTTGTCCATGGCCCTCAGGACCGGGCGATTGCTGTATCCGGTCACGAAGAGCAGAGATTTCGTAACCATCGGACTGACGTGACCGCGACCACCAAGCGGTCCTGGATCGGGAATCCCCATATCAATTACGCGCTGTCGCATGCCATCGCCGTTCGGTACCACCCACGCATAGTCGCCGGTATTGAGATCGATAGCGCTGATGCGACTGTAAGGTGGCTTGGTCAAGGGCAATCCTCTTGGCCCTCGCACCGATCTGGTGCCGCCACGCAAATAGCGGTATTCGGTGACCTCCGGTTCCTGTCCTACCAGGGTGGAGACGATGGTGTTGGTTGCAGACGAAACGAAGAGCAGTGAAGTCTCCGGGTCGAACGCTGCGCTGTTCCACTCGGCGCCGCCACCGTCACCCGGCAACTGCAGGGAGCCCTCAAGTGATGGTGGTGTAAAAAAGCCCTCGTTTCGAAATTTGCTGACGATGGCTTTAGCCTCGGCCTTCAGTTCGGGTGTGAAATCGATGAGATCATCGTCATCGAGTCCTTGACGGTCGAAGGGTGCTGGTTTGGTCGGAACCGGCTGTGTTGTCGCCGTTCTTTCGCCGGGCACATTACTGCTGGGAACAGGCCGTTCAACAATGGGCCACACGGGCTTACCGGTGACACGGTCCAGTACGTACACAAAGGCCTGTTTCGATACCTGGGCAATGGCCTTAATGTCTTGGCCGTCCACAGTGATATCGGCCAGCACGGGCGGGGCGGGCAAATCGTAGTCCCAGAGATCATGATGCACGGTCTGAAAGTACCAAACCAATTCGCCGGTACTTGCCTTCAGGCAAACAATACTATTGCCAAAAAGGTTGTCCCCGAGCCGTTGCCCGCCATACCAGTCATTGCTGGGGGCACCGAAGGGCAGGTACACATAACCGAGCACAGGGTCGCCTGTCATCAAGGTCCAGACATTGGTGGAGCCCGTGACTTTCCAGGAGTCATCCTCCCAGGTGTCGTGGCCGGTTTCCCCCGGTTTGGGGATCGAATGGAAGATCCACTTTTGCTGGCCGGTGTGGACATCGAATCCGCGGATGTGACCGGGCGGCATCTCGCTCTGCTTCTTCGGATGCCATCCCACCACGGGCATATCCGAAATGACGGCGCCCATCACCACCGTATTGTCGATAATCATAACGGCAACCGTATTGGAGTACTTCGAGCGATCGATTTCCTGGCCGAGTCCCTTGGTCAGATCCACTCGGCCGGCTTGGCCGAAGTGTGGATCAGGAACCCCTGTATCCGCATCGAGGGACCAGAGATAGGCGTTGTTGGTGCCCATCAATATGCGCCGCTTTTCGCCCTCTTCGAAATAGGAAACGCCACGGTGATTGAAGCCGATGTTGGCCGGACGGCCGTCGTCGTAGGTGCGGGTGTCGAAGATCCACTTCTTCTTGCCGGTCGCCGCATCGATGGCTGCTGCATAGCCCATGGGAGTGCTGACGTACAGCGTGTCGCCGATCTTGATGGGCGTGCTCTTGAAACCACTGGAGGCGATGGCCTGGAAGAAATTCGTCCCAGGTTTAGAGCCAATGGCTTCCAGCAGAGCGCCATCCGGCGGTTCCCAGGTCCAAGCTATCTGGAGGTCAGCAACATTGTGCCGATTGATCTGGTCGAGATCGGCGTACTTTGTCATTTGCTTGGTCATGCCGTAGGACGGCCAATCGTAGTCGGCGCGCCGGTCGGATTCGGCAGCGATGGCGCTGTGGGTTAGAAGAATACTCAGAAGCACGCTCCGGAAACTCGCCGTGACTGCGCGCCCAACGCGATCGTTTTTTTCGTACTGCAGGAACTCAAAAGCCATCAGGGTCTCCTTGTTTGTTCGTGGCATCGTACCAGGTATCAACACCAAGAAGCTGAAATTGTCAGCATTTTGACAGTCCAGGTGGCCTACTGCCCGATACACGAACGACACTTTCGTCCGCCAAGTCCTTGAAGGCCCATGGAACAACTACCACAAGAAGGCCATACTTTGTTTTGATGATACCAACTGTTAGGATGCGATAAGACCCTGATTCCAACCTGACTCAATTGCTGACTAGAACACTGATAATTATGTTGGTTCTTGGTGCCTCACCGGCCGACTCTCAGCCCGTCGAGTTTTCCGTGCTTAGCTATAATGTTTTTCTGCGCACCCCTGCCTGGATTTTTCGCGATCAACACGATTGGAGGGCCCATCGGATCCCAAGTTTTCTGGCAGGTTACGATGCAGTCGTATTGCAGGAAGCATTTTCGAACAAACACCGAAATCGGATGTTGTCCACTCTGAGCAGAGAATACCCCTATAGCTCTGGCATACTGGGTGAGGATGAATTCATGTCCTACAACGGCGGAGTAATCATTTTGTCCCGCTGGCCCATTGTCAAGCAGGCCTATACCGTATTCAACGTCTGCGAAGGCACCGATTGCATTGTCAAGAAAGGTGTCATTTATACAGCTCTCGAAAAGGAAGGGGCAAGGATGCACCTGTTCGGACTCCACTTGCAGGCACAAAAGGAACACTCCGCGACACGCGTCGCGCAGTTTCCCAGGATTCGTCACTTCATAGATGCGCAACACATCGATAAAGCGGAGCTGCTGCTGGTTGCGGGTGACTTCAATGTGGACTATTTTTCTAATATCAGTGACCGTGAGTTCAGTCGCCTGAGTGATACTGTTGGGCTGGTGCTGGCGCAAGACACGCCTGCACCGAGCTACGATGCAGCCAGCAATAGCTATGTCGAAGATCCTGTCAGTGAGCGGTTGGATTATGTGTTTTACAGCGGACGCCACTTGACACCCGAAAAGGCCAGCAATGAAGTCCTGTATTTCCGTGATGGATCCACGGACCTATCGGATCATCACCCGGTTGTGGGCCGATTTACCATTGGTCATCAGCCATGAAGGAGAGGCCCATACTCAGTCGCTTGACCCTGGCGTTCGTGGACCAAAGCCGGTACTGGGACTATATCGTGCTATGCATACTGGGTGGTTTACCGTCACTGGCGGCAATGGTGGTGGGCGCACAAAGCACGATTGAAGTAGGCGGTCGCGTCTATACAGGTTGGTTTGACAAGTACAATTTCTGGCCGATGGTCGTGGTATTGCCACTGGTACTGTGGATACTGCGTGGCGCCTTTGGGCGTATCGCCAGAATTACTCCGGCCACCATCCCTGACCCGCCACCTCCACTGGTGATGTTGTTCAGGTTGAATCCCACCCAACAGGACGTTTATATCCTGATGCGTGATTGGATTTCAGCACCGAAAGTTATGGGGACGGTACTGGCGGTGTCGCTGGCTATTCAAGTAGCAGATTTGCGGGAATTGGTGACCATTTACCTCTTTGATGCGCCAGCTCGCTTGTCTGAACTGGATTGGAGTGTGATGTATCTCGCAGGTGTGATGAGCAAGGGTGCCAACGCTATTCTGTGTCTGTGTGCCTACATAGTGCAATTTCTGATTACTACAATCGGTATCTTCGGTGTGGTCTTCCTGAGCGCTCACAACTTGTTTTTCCTCAATCGGATTTACCAGCGCAGTCGAGTAAAGCCCGGGGAGGAGTGCAATTACATAACGTTAGAGCTTGATGATGTGAATCGTTGTTTTGGTTTTCGCACTGCCAATGATGCTTTCAATACCCAGGTGATCGCGCTGTCCATTGCGGGGGTGGTGATCTTGATGAGTCGCTTTGCGAATGTCGGCTCAGTCAACGAAATGATCAGTTTGGAGCAGTTGTTACAGGGATCCTGGTCGAAGCAGATTGTCCTGTTCCCTGATATCGGGCAGGTGCTACTGGCAATCGGCTGGTTCCTGACACTATTTATCATTTCTTCGCCGGCACTGGTGAAGCTGGCGCCTCGTCTGCCTTTCCTGGGAGCTGTGTCGGAGCTGTCAATTGATAGCTACTTGCGGGAATTTCTAACGGATGAGCAGTGGCGCTATGGAGATGAACCCAGTGAGAAACAGATCAACTATATGGCGGCAAAGTTTGCCCGCAATGATTTTTGGCCGACTGGAGACAATCGTGCATCACAACTGTTCTTTTATAGTTTCTGGGTGTTCCTGATAATCCTCTATCCAATCCGTACGGACGATATGCTCATACTCCTGCCAAGTCTTGCAGGATTGGGTGTGATTGCCTATGGATTGCGTACCATCCTGCTCAAATTCCTGAATGGTTCACTGTCCTATGTCGACGAACGACTCACCACGCCACGACCAGATTTGCTAATGGAGGAGGAAGACAAGCCCATCCGGATTCATGGCAAGGTGTTTATCAGCTACCGCAGGGATGACTCTCTGGCCTATGCGCGCTTACTGAGACAGAGCCTGAGTCAGTATATGGATGAATCTCAACTGTTTATGGATCTAACGGGTATCCATGATGGTGATGATTTCGTAGACACAATCGAGTCCGCCATTAAAGAGTGCGATAGCATTATCGCCGTCATCGGACCCAGTTGGTCCAGTTGTACCGATGGTGACGGCCGGCGCCGACTGGACAAGGATGATGATTTTGTGCGCCTCGAGATTGCCGCCGCCCTATCTGAAGAGCGACTGATTGTTCCGGTGCTGGTGGGTAACGCGGTGATGCCCAAAGCAGAGGAATTGCCAGCGGATATTGCTCCCTTGTGGAGACGCCATGCGAGGGATCTCAGCGACAGCCGTTGGGAATACGATGTCAGTGAGTTGGTGAAAGCACTGGATCGACAAGACACATGATTCACCGACCGATTATATTGCTGTGGGTAATCTCTATGACGTCGTACGCCGCAGACCTGCCTCAGCACCCACCTGATTCGGTGATCTATCTCACGAAGAACACCAATCGTAATCAGGTTCACTATGGCGTGCATGTGGACGAAAGCTGTCGCCCGAAGCGGAAGGACCCGGTCTATGCATACTGGCGAATGCTGGAAAAGGGCCCGCATAAAACGGCTGGATTGATGTTCTGGGAGCAACCCGGCTATGGCGTCAAACAGCCTAAACAGGTACATCGCGAAACGGATTCCGGCAGTTTGGAATTTATGATCCGCGGCGTTCCGCAGCGCAGCCTGAGGCTTGAAACGTTCGCTACAGACAGTGGTTGCAGGGCACGTGCGTATACTCGTATTGGGAATCAGGAGGCGCTCTTTGAACGTATCGAAATAGAGGTGTCGGGCTGGGCGAACGTGCACAAAGTCGAAATCTATGGGCGGAATGAGCGCACTGGTGAAGTTGTCAGTGAGATCACTCACCAGGATTAGATCCATGGGGAGTATCGACGACACAGAATGTACTTGCAGCGCCTCGCGCCCCTTTTCGCTCCGAACTCGTCATTGTGTGGCTGATGTCCCCAAGGCAGCCTAGTCCTGTTTCTGTATCCTGGTTGCAAGGCCCTGGCTGACCCGGAGTTCCATCGTGTGTGCTGTGCGCTTCTGAGCTGCGATGAATACCGCTGCATCAGCGATGTCTTCGGCTTGAATCAGCGAGGCAGGATCTTCGTTGGGGAAGCCCTCGCTGCGCATCCTGGATACGGTTGCATCCGGAAGAATAACGTGTGAGCGAATGCCTTTGCGCAAGTATTCCGCGACCAGAACCTTCGTGAATCCCATTACACCGTGTTTGGATGCGGCATAGGCCGATCGATTCGGCGGTCCCGAGACACCGGCTCCCGATGAGATATTGATGATGCAGCCACTCCCCCGTTCCAGCATCGACGGCAGGGCGAATTTGGTGCAGAGGAAGACGGCACGCAGATTCACGTTCATGACGTTGTCCCAATCCTCGACCGGCAACTCGTGCACGGGTAGGCGTGCCACAGCACCGGCGTTATTCACCAGTATGTCTATGACGCCATACTCTTGCAGGGTCCGGTCAATCAGATTACGGATATCGTTCTCCTCGCCTACGTCGCACGGGACAGCAAGTCCCTGGATCTGACCGGCAATGTCGTCGATCTCATCGGAGGATCGGCTCGCACACACCACCTTTGCACCTTCGTTGGCGAATGCAAATGCGATCGCTCTGCCAATCCCGCGTCCGGCGCCTGTGACCACGGCGACCTTGTTTTCGAGCTGCATGTCGTTATCTCCTCATTGCCGTCGAAGTCGACGAGACTAACACGTCCTGACAGGTGTGTCCGGCAGACGGCTCCTTCGCCGTGTGACGTCTGGATAACGCCTTCACCTGAATCCCGGTCCAGGGAGACACGCCAATTCCGGTCTCACCGGCTGACAATTCAGGGTCCACACAAAAAAGGGCTTTTGTAGTTAGCTGTTGCAGAATCTTCGAAGTGCGATACAGTTGGCGATGATCTCAAGCCAAAGGAATTCAGTATGGGTGACATCGCACTTTTACCCGCAAGGGATCTCGCCGCCAAGATCCGTACCCGCGAGGTCGGTTCGCAGGAACTCCTGGAACACTATCTGAAGCGAGTGGAAAGGTTTGATCCGGATTTGAATGCCATCGTCTGGACCGATCTGGACGCAGCCCGAAGACGGGCGAAAGAGGCCGACAAAGCGCTGGCACGCGGAGAAAACTGGGGACCTCTGCACGGTCTTCCCATGACCATAAAAGAGCTCTTCGAAACGAAAGGGATGCGCTGGACCGCGGGAGACCCCAACTTCGCCGAAAGAGTAGGCACGGTAAACTCACCGGCCGTTGCCCGCATCTCCAATGCCGGGGCCGTCATATTTGGGGTCACCAATTCGCCGCTTAACGGCAGCGATACCCAAACCTACAATGCCGTCTACGGTACCACCAATAATCCGTGGGACAGATCGCGCTCACCGGGCGGTTCATCCGGCGGCACGGCAGTGGTGCTTGCAGCCGGCTTGAGCGCGTTGGATCTCGGCAGCGATATCGGCGGTTCGATCCGCAATCCAGCACATTACACGGGCATCTATGGACACAAGCCGAGCTTTGGCATCGTACCCCGGTGCCGGGTAGAGCTGCCCGGCATGATGGCGGCCGGCGATCTTTCCGTGTCCGGCCCCCTCGCGCGCTGCGCCGAAGATCTGCAGTTCGAACTCGATATCATCGCTGCACCCGAGGCCAATGACGCGGTCGGCTGGCGCCTCGACCTGCCGAAACCACGTCGCTCTCACCTGGCAGGTTTCCGGGTGGCGGCCTGGCTCAACGATCCCGAATGTCCTGTCGACGCGGAGGTGCTGGAAAGACTGGAGAAAACCGTTAGCGCACTGCAGGCAGTGGGGGCGACTGTCGATACCGAAGCCCGTCCCGACATCGATTTACGCGAAAGTAATCGCATCTATCGATCCTTGCTGAACGCAGCAAGCGCCCGGGGATTGCTTGGAGACGCCATCGCCAAAGTCAATTCACTGGAGGACGAGATTCCGCTGGAGGACGCAAGGGAGAAGCCGACTGTCTCTCGAAAGAGTTCATTGCGTCATCGTGAATGGCTGCATCTTGACGAGGCGCGCGCTCAGATTCGTGCCAGGTGGAATCTGTTCTTCCGCGACTATGACGTCTTGTTAACCCCAGTGACGCCCGTTGCCGCTATAGAACATCTTCACATCCCCATGGGTGATCGTACCATCCTCGTGAATGGCGAAGCGCACGATTATTGGAATCAACTCACGTGGGCAGGCCTGGTCACCGTAGCCCACCTGCCGGCGACGGTAGCACCGGTCGGGCAGACATCCGGCGGCTTGCCGGTGGGGGTGCAGATTGTGGGACCTTATCTGGAGGATGCGACGACCATCGAGTTTGCCCGTCTTCTGGGCGATGTCCACGGTGGCTATGTACCACCGCCGGGATACGAGTGAGGGATTTCTGGAGTCGGTATGCTTGTAGAATGCGGACAATCGTTAGGCCATGCCGCAATGCTACTGTACATAACTGCGTGGACTAAGCGCATGGCTGATAGAGGGGCGGCCAGGCGCATGTGGGATTGATCTAACGTTCCGTCCAACGATCCAGGAAGGCACTGCGGTAATCAGGTTTCGCGTGCGCCGGATCCAGATTGTCCGCATCCTGCATTGGTCCGAATACCTGTCTGACGGGAATGGTACCGGCCCAGACAGGAAAGCCAAGATCCTTGTCCGGATCACCGGGATCTCCCGCACGCACTTTGACGGATGCTTCATCCAGAGAGAGGGCGAATACATCGGTAGCTTCAAGTTCCTGCCTGCTGGGGCTGCGGACCTGTGGCCAGCGCCGAGGAGCGATCCGTTCCATAAACTGTTCGAGAGCTTGCAGTTTTTCTTGCTTTGAATCTAACGACCGGGCCTTGCCGAGCACAACAGCAGACAGGTAGTTGGCACTGTGGTAAAACGCTGATCTTGCCATGACCAACCCATCCAGCAAGCTGAAGGTTACGCAGATGCCGGTGCCACTTCGCAACACATTCAGCATCCGACTGCCTCGCGAACCGTGTAGAAATATCGTCTCATCGATTCGCCATGCCAGAGTGGGAATCACGAAGGGTTGACCTTTGTCGACAAAACCAACATGGCAGAGTAACGCTTCGTCGATGATTTGAAACAGCATCGACCTGTCCAATACAGCTCGTTGCGATTCTCTTCGAATGCGGGTTCGTTCCGTTCCAGACAGGGGATTCATACGCTTGGCTATCCATTACAGGGAAGGCTTATTCTGCACGAAACGTCTATTTAGCGCCATGCAGCTGAGGGCCTCAGAGGCCGGCAATCGGGGTGATCTCAGCACCCAGGCGGGTTATGCTTCACCCCGTGGCCACCTGGGGTAATGATCCCAGGACTAACAGACACCACTAGCAAGTGGGGAAATCATCATGAAAATCAGTTGCCTTCCGGTTACTTTCTTCGGACCCATATTCAGAGACAAGACGATGACCAGGGAGGACTGGTTCAAGATCGCGGCTGAGGTTGGACTTGACGGCACCGAGATCTATGAAACCTGGGTGGATGGGATGGATGACGCTCAGATATCCAAGCTTGGAGCGTTCGCCAAGAGTGCAGGGATTGCAGTATCCATGTTCAGTTGTGAGAACAACTTTGCCGGCCCCAAGGAAACCGAGGTAGCGACGGAGCAGGTGCGCAGATCCGTTGATGCGGCTGTCCTGTTTGGCTGCGACGTGGTGCGCGTGACCGCCGTCACTCCTTTCGGCGAAACCCGTATGGACTGGAAGGCGGCTGAAAAGTTGGATCGTAATGAACTGGTCAAGAATTCAGCCATGGGGCTCAAGGGATGTCTCGACTATGCTGAAGAGAGTGGGGTACACCTGGCGCTGGAGGATCACCCCATCATCGGCTCCTTTGTCGAAGAGTACATGACGATCCTGGAACTCGTTGACGACGATCGTCTCAAGGTCAACTTCGACACCTCGAATTTTTCGCCGGACACCATCGTCGACTTCGCTCGGCAGGTTGCCGACAGGGTGGTACACACCCACATCAAGGATCGACTGGAAAACGATCACGCCGTTTACATGGGTAAAGGTGAGGTCGATTTCGAAGCCATCTTCGGGCATCTCAAGGCGGCCGGCTATGACCGCTGGCTGTCACTGGAAGTCATGGGGGGTGGTCGAGACAAGCTGGAAGCTGATTACGATTACATCACCGGTTTGTGGAACAAGCCCTGACATCCAGCGGGATAGTTTCTGTTCAGTCAGGAAAAGATGCCCGAAGCGGTCAGGCCGACCGTCATCCGGCGGAGTAACTAAGGCACTGACCAACCAGGGCAAGTGAACTGCGTGTCAGCAGAACTGTGTTCCCGAGTAGCGGTGTAGCTGGGTCGCTCTTCCAAATGTAAGTCTCCCTCAGCTCGGTAGAGCCCGTTTTCCCTTCCAGTTAGCGATTGACTGCAGCGTGATCGCGGTTTCCTGACTGTGTTGCCGGCTAACCTTCCTTGAGATTCTCGTAGTAGGGCATCTCAATCTCTGACTTAGGCTTGACTTCGGTTCGATCAGCGAGGGTAGCGCTTAGATCGGTCACTATGTTCAGACAGGCCGGTCTTCCCGAATCGAGCGCCCGCTGCAACGCGTCACCAATCTCTGCTGCAGTTTCAATGAATTCGCCGTGACAGCCAAAACCCTCGGCCACTGTATCGTATCGGCTTTCGCCCAGCATGGTGGCAACCAGCCGATTGTCACCGAACATATTCTGCTGCCCGTGCACGCACATCCCCCACGCTTTATTGTTGAGTATGATGGTGACGATGGGCAGGTTGTGTCGCACCATGGTGTCAAATTCCTGGATGTTGAGCCCGGCCGCACCATCCCCGGAAATGCAGACAACCCTCGTGTCTGGGTTGGCCACCTGGGCGCCCATCGCAAAAGGCAGACCGATACCAAGACAGCCAAGGTAGCCGTGCCCCATATACTGTCCTGGATTTCTCGCTCTGGAAACAAAATCGACCCACAACGCCGCTTCGCCGCCATCTGCGCAGACAACTGTGTCCTCGGGTAGCCCCTTCATGATCTCGGTTACAGCGTCATAGGGATGTAAACCATCGGTTCTGGCAATGGCTTCGGTGAATGCACTCTTGTGCCAGGACGCCATTTCGTGAATTGCGTTGGCCCAGGGCGACCAGTCGGGCCAGCCCCTGTCAGCGGCGGCAGTAGCAAAAGCAGCCAACGCGGCGTTACAGTCCGCTAAGACAGGGATCTCTACCGGTCGATTGCGTCCCATTTCGGTTCCACAGATATCCACCTGGATAATTCGCGTTGTTAGATCCGGTACGTATTCCGAAGCAAATAAACCGGGTTCCGTGAACATCCCGAAGCGCGCGCCCAGGAACAGCGCGACGTCCGGGATCCCCAGTCCACTGGCACGGGCGATGGCCATATTGGTTAAGGAATGCCCTGACAATGGGTGATCCGTCGGCATCACCCCCCTGGCTTTGTTGTTGGTATATACGGGAATGCCAGTCGTCTCTGCGAACTGTAACAACGCCTTGTGAGCATCCGCAAACAGAGTTCCGCCGCCAGCCACCATAACCGGACGCTCAGCTGTTTGCAGCAGGTCCATCACTTCCTGCACCTGTCCGGCTGTCGGTGCTGGTGCACTGTTCACTGTGATGCTCTCAGGGATCTTGACCGCATCTGCAGCGATCTTGCTGAACAACACATCGATGGGTATTTCAAGCAGGACCGGGCCGGGACGCCCACTGGTAGCTTCACGAATGCCATGAGCCAGCAGATGGGGTATCTGTTCGGTTCGGGTTGCCTGTGCCGCCCACTTGGTCACCGGTTTTGCCATGGCCACCTGATCGATTCCGCCCTGCAATGGCAGCCTTTCCGCATCGCGTAGCGGCGCGGCGCCAGCGATGAAAATTACCGGAGAACAATCCAGGTAAGCATGGGTTATGGCAGTGATAATATTGGTAAATCCGGGTCCCGCCGTCGCCATTGCCACCCCAAATCCGGCAGTGGCACGGGCGTACGCATCGGCAGCATGTCCCGCTGCGGCTTCGTGTCGCGTATCGATCACCCTGATCTCCTGATCCAGGCAGGCCTGAAATATTGGATCCAGATGACCGCCATGGAGTACGAATACATCACGAACGCCTTCCTGCTTGAGGGTCCGTACCAGGAGTTCGCCACCATCTATCGTTTTCGATTCAGCCATCATCAGATTCTCCATTCGGTTCGACAACCCGGGACCACGTCGTCCGGGCTTCCTCCAGCAACTTAAGTACTTCGCGCGGCATTATCACGCCGGCATCGACTGCGGACTCAGCCGCCAGATTGAATTTCTTAAGAAAACTCTCCAGATCACCGTAGAGTTGCAGTGTTTTCTGCCGGCTGAACGGATTCGATGAACCACCCAGCACCCCATAAATGTCGTCAGTAATAGGAATAGCGCTGTTTTGCGCCAAGGGCACATCTGTTTGCGGTAATCTGATGCCACCCTTGGCAATGCCGTGCTCATCGCGCACCACTTCCGGCGCCTCTCCAGCGAATTCTACGCGGGGTGTAATGGGCGGCGCTATGCCATCGTTTAACCAACGATGCATGTGATGATAGGCGGCATCGTAGAGCGGATTCATGGGGATGGCGTTGATGCCGGGTTGGACGGGTCGCGATACCAGGCCATCACGGTCGATCAGCAGTTGACGCGCGGCTCTGCCCTGTTGAGATACGTGACAGGTTCCCGCTGTTTCCCAGAACCGCATGCTGTCGCTATCGGGCTGGCGCACGCCATAGCACGCAATGGCCTCCAGCTCGGAATTTACCACAAAAACCGGTACACCAAGGTCGTCCCGCAGTAGGTTCTGTCCCTGCAAGCGCCCCTGCACGGACCCCGCCTGAGGCGCGTTGATATCAACGACGGTATCGCCAACTTCGAGGGGCGTGCCACGGCCAAAGTAGATTGTTAGAAGAAAGCCATCGAAAGTCTGACTGAGCGGCGCGATGGCGTTGACGTATGTGGCAAGACGGCCTGCCGACTGTGAAGCGCCCTGAGCCACTACGTGCTTGACCGGAAGGCCCGACAGCGGATCTCCTCCGTCTGTGTCCCGGTTAGGCCCTACCGCTGTAGCCACCTGAGTGAAGACGTCGAAGGAGTAATCGTCGCTGGCAATGTCGAGGTTGCTGTAACGTACTGGATCCCAATCAGCCAAGCCCTGATTAACTGGTGGCAAACCCACTATACCAACTCTCTGGGTGGTCACACAGACCAGGGCAAATCCACCTTCGAAAATCTCCAGACTCTCGGCGCCGAACAGATCGTGGCCTGCCGTCACATTGTTCCAGGTGACGATGACAGTGCCATTGAACTTGGTTGGATCGGCGGGGTGGTAGACGAGGAATCTAGTCTTGAAGGGTGAAGTACCGGCCACTTCAGCTTGCCAGTGACCGTCGCGACCGAGATCGGTACCCGGGACCGGGCGATAGCGGCTGGCATGACCTTCCAGAAGGTACTCGGCCTGGCGGTAGCCGAGAACCGTCATGTCCTGCATCGAGGCAGCGAAGGGCCAGCCGTGGTCGCCGCCGGAAATGGGTCCGCTGAGGGTTGCGGCTTGAGGTCCGATCATGGCGGTGCTCCAAGAGTGTGATGCGCCGACCATATCATCACTCAACAGTGAGATCGACCCCGGCTCAGTATCAGTCGGTCACCGATCAATACTGTTGTATTTTAACGATGGACCCAGCCTCCTCCGGTCAGGCCTTGTTTCAGTCTAAGTTTTTTGCAATCCGGGCAGGTTCTGGTAGGCTACTTTGCACGTCCATTAGTCAACATAAAACTTGGTAAATCCACGTGAATATCTCTCCTATTGAAAATAAAGTATTCGGCGCCACTGTCACCGGCGTCGCGTTGGGTAGCCTCAGCGACGACCAGTTTGCTGCCATCAAGTCCGCATTCCTCAAATTTGGTTTTCTGCTGTTCCCCGGTCAGTATTTATCCGAGGAAGACAACGTGGCATTCGGCGAACGATTCGGAGAGTTGGAATTTGGCGCTGTTCCCATGTCAAATCAGGAAAAACAGAGCGACGGCACCTACGGCAGGGTCTTTGAGCTGCAATCGCAGCGCATGCGCACCAATGTAGGCAACGAGGCCTGGCATACGGACTCAACATACAAACCGATCAGCAGTAAATGCGCCATGCTTTCCGCAGTCACGGTGCCGGATGAAGGCGGCGAGACTGAATTAGCGGACACGCGCGCCGCTTATGCCGCTCTGGATCAGGTAACCAAGGAGCGAATTGAAAATCTCAGCGCGTACCACTCAACCCAATTTTCTCAGGCAAACGATGTTGGTGACTTCCCGCCCCAGAATGTGGACAGTATTTACCACGGCGAAGCGTACTTGCGGCCCCTGGTCAAGATTCACCTTGAGACCGGTGTCAGAAGCCTTTTTATCGGTCGTCATGCTTTTGGTATTCCTGGTCTCAGCAGGGCGGAAAGCAAAGAGTTGCTGAGTGCGCTACTGGCTCTTGTGGTTTCTGACCAATCCCGAATAGTTCGTCACCGCTGGCAGCCCGGTGATACGCTGTTTTGGGACAACCGTGCACTGCTGCACCGGGCAATGCCCTACGACTATAGCAAGCCGCGTGCATTGACTGGAACCCGAGTTGCCGGAGACCCGGAATCAGAGCTCGCCTATTACCCGACCGATCCAGCGGCGCAAGCTGGCCGTGAAGCGCTCGCGGCAGAACTTGAGCTACTTCGCACCGAGACAACAGACAGGATGTACGCAGCGACATCGGCAACACTGTAGCCGGTCGATCAGGCGACTGATGCAGCTACTTACTTATCAAAAGGCGATCCTCGACTAAGGACCGGCGGCGGCCGGTTGCATCTTCTCCAGCATCGCCCGCATTTTTTCGTGCATTAGGTTGATGGCCTGGAGCGGTCGCATCATGACCTTGAATTCAATGATCTTTCCCTCATCATTGAAAGTGATGATGTCAACGCCATTGACGTATTTGCCATCTATCTCAGTTTCGAATTCCAGGATTGCATGGTCCCCGGAGAGTACCTCCTTGGTATACCGGAACGCGGACTGGGTAGACCCCAATGCCTGATCCTTGTTCCCCTCGCTGAAGGTATTACCTGCTGCCCCCAGGTAGAGCTTTGTCAGTTCCTTACCCTTCTGCGGAGTGAAGACGATTGGGGAATAGAAGACGCAATCGTCTGCCAATAGCGCGTCCAATCCCCCGGGCAATTCGCCTCTCAAGTGCTGGTGCCAATTCTGCATGTTCTGTTTGATCACGTGATTCTCCAATAGATGACTTGGGATGATTTAGATGAGTTGCTTCAGATTGCCATACCCATCACGCTACTTCACCTTGGCCTCCAAGGCAGCCATGAACCCTTTGGTTTCGATCACAAACCGGGTGTGCTTTGCCGAACCGATCTTCTCCGCCTCATCGAAACAATCCACTTCGAAAACGAACTTCTTGCCGGCGGCCTCCACCAGCTTGGCCTCGACCCTGACCTCCCAACCGAGGGGTGTGGGCGCCGTGTGGCGCAGCTCGATCTGGCCGCCGACACTCATCTCCCCCTCATCCAGCCACCGTTCCATGAGGCGCGCCGCCGCAGACTCCACCGCACCGACGAGGTGCGGGGTGGCGAATACGGGCGGCGAGCTTTCTTGATACTGGGTCGCACTCATGTCCTCGGTAGTCTTCATGCGATAGGTGAAAGTGTCACCAACAGTGATGTCTGACTTCATTGCGCGTCCCTCCAATTGACCGAGTCACGATTACAACATGGTCTTGACCCTGTCTACAATGGTGTCTGTCGAGGGCCCATACGTCTGGGCGGACTCGATTTTTTCAAGAACTGGTGTTCGTTTGCTGAATCCATTTATTGAAGCCTGACGCCGGGCAGGCCAGCGAGGCGGCGCATCGCGAGACGCTGATACTACCGCCACAACCCCTTAGAAAAGCTGTTGGACCCACTGTAATACATGAGACATTGACGACTTCCCCGTCCTGTTAGAGTCCTTTGATCAGCGCTTCGAGTCGTTTGCCCGCTTCAGCCGGCGTGCCGCCCGGCATCTGTAGCATCTGTAGATCAGCGCCGAGCGCTGCCCGCTCACCCAGTTGTTCGGTGACCGATTCGAGCGAACCGATCACCTGAATTGAGCGCACCATATCGGTTGATATCGCCTGCATCGCTCCTTCGACATTACGGTCCGCGGCCCATGCCGCGCGTGATGCGGAAACTTCCGATTCATAACCGTTGCTCGCCAACATATTCCAATAGAAGTCACCCATTCGGTTGATGTAGTGGAACAATGGCTGTCTGGCCGCACGCCACTGGGCTTCGTCATCACCGTCGCCGGTAACGTAAACATTGGTGAAGGGTGCAATGATCACACGACCGGCCGCGTGCCCCGCAGCCGTGGCGGCCTCGTCGAGTTCCGCCCGCAATGAGGCAAAACGCTCCCGGGGCCAGTGAATAGGGTAGATGCCATCGGCGATCTCACCGGTCTGACGGATTGACTTAGCCGTGATCGCTGCAATGTAAACCGGAATCTTGCTTCGTGGACGGTTGTAGTCGAGGGTGAATCCGCGTTTAAGGTTGAAAATCCGGCCGTCATAATTGAGCTTCTCGCCCGCGATCAACTGATCGAAGATCTCGACGTACTCACGAATGCGACGCAATGGGCGGTCGAAGGGAACGCCGTGAAAATGTTCAATCACGCGATGTCCGGAAGAACCGAGACCACACACCATTCGACCACCGGACAGTGAGTCGAGCGCGGCAAATTCCTGTGCGATCAGCCCCGGTGAACGCGAGAATACATTCAGGATGCTGGTCCCGATCTGAATTCGTTCCGTATTTGTCGCCAGAATCGTCATCCACGGAATGGAGGACTGCGCCCAGGCCTCGCCGGTCGCAACCAGCTCGTAGCCCAGAGATTCCGCGATTTGCACCTTCTCGAGCGAGACGCGCCAATCTTGGCCGGCACCTGCCAGAATACCTAAACCCATGCTTCACCTCCCCTCCGGCGTTTGCACCCATTGTTGCACGCAGAGGCTGCGGAGTCGACAATGGTGCTGCCGAGATAATGACGACCCGCAGTTGCACCCGTTACCCACATAGCCGTAGAGGAATCCAGATGTCGATAGTCAATTACGAACAGCAAGGTGACGTTGCCATCGTCACCATGGACGATGGTAAAGCCAACGCAATGAACCCCGACATGGCAGAGGCGATCAATTCAGCACTCGATAAAGCCGAAGCGAGCGCAAAGGCCGTGGTCATAACGGGCCGACCGGGGGTGTTCTCAGGGGGCTTCGACCTCAAGATCATCCGATCGGGTGATCCGGCGGCAGCGCAACAGATGAGGCTTGCGGGCACGCGCGTGCTGATGCGAATCTACGGGTTCCCGAAGCCAATCATCATGGCAGCCCTTGGCCACAGTCTCGCCCTCGGGGGGTTCCTGCTGCTTACCGGCGATTACCGAATTGGTGCATCGGGCGACTTCACCATTGGATTGAATGAAGTGGCCATCGGCATGACGCTACCACCCTTTGCCATGATGTTGGCCACGGCCCGGATCGACAATCGTCACCTGTCCAATGCCGCCATCAACGCCAACATGTACAACCCTGACCAAGCCATCGCAGCAGGATTCCTCGATGAAGTGGTTGCGCCGGATGAAGTTGTCGCGAGAGCCGTCGAGAAGGCTTCGGCAATGGCGGAGCTAGACGGTGCTGCTTTTGCGCAAACCAAGCTCGACTTCAGGGGAGCCGACATCGATCGAATTCTGAGCGCATTGTAGGCTGCGGGATAAGTAAATCAGACCCCATCTTCCCCAGTGTGAACAAGGAGCGATCATGCGTTGGCCCAAGGCGACATTACCTACCAGATCTGGGGGTTGGCGTAGTTTGCCGATCATTGTCATCAATGGTTTTAGTTTCACCACTTAGGGCTGAAGCAGCACAACAAGGTAAAGGTACCGAGTAGTGGCGGTTGCCGAGGGCCATCTGATCGAAAGTGGTGTGGAGTATCGTGTTTACGAGTGTCAACACGACTAAAATAAGACGTTAACATCGCCACAACCAAGCTATTGGGAATCCATCACACGTAAGGCGTGGTTTTCTATTTGATGTCTCAACGTTAGGAAGGAGAAATATCCATGATGCGACTAACAGTTGTAATATTTCTGGTCCTGTGCGCCTCGTGTGAATCGCCAGGGGGAACGGTAAGTGGTGAGAGGCGAGAGATGGTCGCCGCCCAAAATGGATCGAGAGAAGGTGGTCAAGCTGGAGGACCGACCTTTGGCACCCTTAACACCATACAGGCGATGCGCATGCAATCGCTCTCGCCGCAAGAGGATCGTCCCTTTTTCATGCTCAACCTGGTGAAGTACCGCGAGCAGGCCGTTTACCCCGATGGCCGCGAGACTAATTTGACCGGGCGAGAGGCCGACCAGCAGTATTCACCCATGGAGTTTCTTGCCGCAGTGGGCGCCGAGATAGCCTATGCCGGTGCTGTTGAAGCCCAACTGGCCGGCAGCGAACCAACTTGGGAGACGGTCGCCATCGTCAGGTATCCGAGCCGAGCGAAGTTCTTCCAAATGACCACCAACAGGCAGTACCAGGCCCGCGAACAACACAAGGAAGCCGGCCTTGAGATATCCCAAGTCATGGTAACTGTGCCCGTGCCCTGGGTCATTTCAGCTGAGCAGACCGCAGCCGTTAACGACATTCCTTTTCCGGCAACTGATCAAGACAAAGCCTTCACATTGCTGGATCTGGCCAAATATAAAGATGTCGCTCAGTATCCTGCGGGCAACGTTGAACCAGAGCGCAGCGGTCGCGAGGCGATGGATCTGTTCGAACAGGCACTCTTGGCGATTCTGGGTGACGTTGGCGCCCGGCCGATCATGAAAGCAAGAGTTGAAGGTGTGCTAATCGGAGACGGTCGCGAGTGGAGTGAATTAAGAATGATTCACTTTCCAAGTCATTCTGCGTATAGGGAATTACGCAATAAACTCCGGTCTGGAAATGCTCGCTATCACCGGACGGCTGCGATCGAAGATATTTACACCCTGCAATTGAAGCCGATGATCGATCGCACCGAGGAGAGTGTTGCGAGGAGGGATGAAAACGGTGCTGTGTCGTTAGGGTCAACTTCACCTGACCCTAGTCGAGCACCCATGATTCTTGGCTCGCTCGATAAAGATAACGATAGCAAGATTAGTGAGAGTGAAGCACCTGCCGATATGAAACAGAACTTCGCCTTCATCGACACGAACGGTGACGGCGGAATCGATTTAGCAGAACTCAGAAAAGTGCTCACGATGATGCGAAATCGTTAGAATAATAGTGGGTGGGCTAAAGTGCCGGACCTCTCAGAACCTGTAGGATCTCAGGGTACTCTCGCTACTCAACACATAAATCTGATCGGTTATGGGATCGACCTCATAACGGGGTTCACGCTCTTTCCCCATATCCAGTGTCCGCATTATCTGCCCATCGGCTTTGCTGATTTTGAGCAGCATGATCTGCTTGTTCATCTGCGTCAGCATCATTACTCCGTCTCGCCACTCCTGACTTGCCTTGTATCGCTGATTGGCTCTCAGAAAAGCTTCTGCCGCGACACTTCTGGCTGCTTGCGCCTGCTCGCCATAGGCCGTTCCGACCTCCGCCAGCAGACGTTTCGTTCCCTTCCCCAATTCCTGGTACTCAGGTGTCAGTGATGCCCCAATCAACGAACCGGTAACGTAATTCAAAACGGATCTTCTCGTTAGTCAGCGCCTTCACAGTACCGGAAATAGTGTCAACGAGTCATTGAAGACGGCTCCATGACACTGTTCCATTTTGAGTCTTATGATAATAGCTCAGTTGGCGCGTGGATGCCGGATCTTCGAGCGAGAGTCGTGGATTGTCTCGCAGAACCCGAATTCATGCAGATTTGTCAGCCGGTTTTGACAGGGTCACTCCCTGCTGTATTATTACCGGTTTGGTCCCTCCTGATCCGGGGAGCGACCTCAGCAATGTGTTCATGAATGGAGACGAGCCAATTTGAGTGACCTAAGCTACGAGCGACTGGCTGATGCCCTTGACGCACTGCCCAACGGCTTCCCCAGGATGCCATCCCGCATCGACATTCGCATTCTCAAGAAGTCTTTTGGCGAAGAGGAAGCGGATCTCGCCGGCCACATGAGCCGCGAGTACGAGACCGTTAAGGAAATTGCCGCGCGCGCAGGGCTGGACGAGGTCCGTGCGACGCAGTTGTTGGACACCTTGCTTCCCACCGACCTGGTGAAGAGGAAACGGCAGGATGGCGTAAGATTGTATGCCAGTGCTGGATCTGAGCAGGTGCATCGGTTGCGGTGTGTGCGTAATCGGCTGTTTCACCGAGGATATTCAGCTGCTACCTGTGTCACCTGACGACTGGTTCGAGGTGCCGTCCAGCTTTGAAGAATGGGAGGAGAGGCGCCTGCAGAACCTGGGAGAAAGTCGAATACCATATGAGAGCAGGAGGATGTTATGAAAACCAGTATCATTCCGTTATGTTACGGGAAACAGTTTACCGACGGGACTATGTCCCAGGAAGATTGGATAAAGGAGGCAGTGGAGCTGGGTTTGGATGGAATAGAGCTGTATGAGCCCTTCCTCAGCAGCTTGGATTCATCTGGCAAGGCATCGCTAGCTGAAGCTATACACAATGCCGGGCTGGAAGTCTCCAAGTATGCCAGTGGATGTTATGCCCATACTGAATGTTGCCTCTGCAACCCGCAAGAGCGAGAGCAGGCAATCGCCTACGTGAAACAGTCGGTAGATGAGGCGGCCATATTCAGGACAGACACGGTGCGAGTGGTCTCGGGTGTGGGGGGGAAGGGCCTCGAGCATGAGGTCGTTCTGCAATCCGTCGCCGATGGTCTGAGAGCATGTCTCGACTACGCGGAAGAGAAGCGGGTGATGCTGGCGTTTGAGGACCATTTTGGCGTAGGTACGAATATCGATGATTTCATGAAGATCCTCGAACTCGTTGACGATGAGCGTTTGAAAGTCAATCTGGATACCGCTAACGCTACCAACGGTACGGCAGTCGATTTGGCCAGGCTGGTTGCTGCTAGGGTTGTGAATACGCACCTGAGTGACCGCAAAGGTCACGACCATGCCATCGTTGTCGGCAAGGGCGACGTGGATTTTGGGGGTGTCTTCAGCGAGCTCAAGAAGGCCGATTACGACGGTTGGCTTTCATTGGAGGTCTTCGTCGGTGGCAAGGAGAATCTTCAGTTTAGCGTCGACCATGTCAGAAACGCGTGGAACGATGCGTAACCAGAGGTCGAGGGAACCAGCATTCCAGGCCGCTGCATTCTGCCGTCAGTAGTCCAGGATCGGAGTAACAAATCAGCACGACGCTTGTCGCCGATGGCTGCTCGCGGGCCGCGAATAGCTCTAATAGACCGACCATAATGGCAAGATTCGTTTTGATCTCGTCAGTGTGTGTCTCTACAATGTATTCGACAACTAAGAAGGAGGTGGCCTGATGTTACAGACCGTGAGAAATGAAGTTGCGGAAAGACCATCGGTGGGCGATGGGGTGATGGAATCAGAAGCAACGCTGAGGATCGAGAAACTCAAGGATGCTCTTCTTAAGCTCAGATCTACCGTCACCATTGACAGGGCGCGCATTGAAACCAGAATTCTGAAGGAGAATGCGGGGGAGCCGATGGTTACCCGCAGGGCCAAGGCGTTTGCCGCTATCGTTCGGGAGATGCCCATCGACATCGATCCGGACCAGCTTCTTGTGGGCTATGTCGACTCCGGCCCATATCCTGCCCATGTTTATCCCGCCAACGCCCCAATGCTGGCTGGCTCATCCCGTCTGAATGATGAAGAGAAAAGAGAATTGGCGGAGGAGATCATCCCGATTTGGCAGGAGCAAGGCCTGATGCAGCCTGTTGGTCACTACGGGCACAACATTCATAACTTCGAGAAGGTGCTCAGCAAGGGCTTCCTTGGGATCAAGGAAGAAGCTGAAGCCGGGTTGGCAGAACTTGATCTCACCGAGCCTGAGGATCTCAAGAAGGCTGCTTTCCTGGGTGGCGTCGTAACGTCCATGGAGGCAGCCGCTGAGATAGGGGAAAGATTTGCTGCCCTTGCACGGGAGATGGCCGAAGAGGAGAAAGATGCCACCAGAAAGGCCGATTTGCTGAAAATAGCTGAGGTATGCGAGAGGGTGCCGGCAAATCCGGCGAGGACGCTTCATGAAGCGCTCCAAGCCTGTGTCTTCGTTCGGATGCTTGTGATGTGGGAGATCGCTTACGACATGGGTTTCTGCCTGGGCAGAATGGACCAGTATCTGTATCCCCTCTTTGAAGGCGATATGAGGGAAGGCCGATCAACAAGAGAGCAAGCGCAGGAGCTGCTTGATTGCTACACGCTCAAAGTGGGACATGCCGGCGCATCGGCATCTATGGCTGTGGGCGGTGTCCGGCCCGACGGCAACGATGCAACTAACGACCTGTCGTACATGTTTATTGAGGCGATCATGCATACGCGGCTGGCGGGACCCAATTTTGCCGTGCTGGTCCATAGCAAGTCGCCCGATCAATTCCTGATCAAGGCATGTCAGCTCTGTTCCCTGGGAGGCGGCCATCCTCAGTTTCTCAACTACGATGTGATGATTGCGCAGGCGCTCGCGCGGGGGACCACGGGTGGACCTTCGGTAACGCTTCGGGATGCCAGGACAGCCGCCAATGTGGGGTGCCTGGAGTTGGTGATACCGGGAAAGGATTCAGGGTACTTGTATTTCACCCATTACTCTAACCACGCACTGGCACTTGAGTTGGTGATGACCAATGGCGTCAGACGGTCTGACGGCAGGCAAGTCGGACTGCAAACCGGCGATTCCAGACAGTTCACGTCCTTTGAGGAGGTGCAGCAGGCCTACCATCAGCAACTGGCCGAGATGAGAAGACGAATCCAGATAGCCGGCACTCAGCGGGAGCAGAAGCTGATCGAACTGTATCCAACGCTGTTTGAGTCGGCGCTGATCGACGACTGCATTGAAAAGGGGATGTGCCGCGAGGATGGCGGCGCCCATTACAACTTCAACGTCGGCATAACCCAACTGGGGACCACAGATGCGGCGGACTCATTGACCGCCATCAAAAGGCTTGTGTTTGACGATGGGGCCATCAACATGGGCCAGTTGTGCGATGCCCTGGATAGCAATTTCGAAGGCCACGATAGCATCCATAGGATGTGCCTCGAAGCCCCCAAATTCGGTAACGACGATGACTATGCCGACGAACAGGAAGCCTGGGTGCTGCATGAGTGGGTGTCCGAATTTTCGAAAATGAAAAATATGCGGGGCGGGTACTGCTCTCCCGGCGGCTCTTCCATGTCGATGTATGTACCGGAAGGGAAGGTGCTCGGTGCGCTACCTTCCGGAAGACTGGCCGGACAGCCCCTTGCAGACGCAAATTCCCCCAGCCAAGGTCAAGCTTTGGAAGGCCCGACGGCAATCCTGAAGTCGATGGGCAAAGCCGACAACACAGAGATTCTCGGAGGAACGCCGCTCAATATCAGGATAATGCCGGGAGCCTTCAAGGACCAAGAAGGGGTCAAAAGAATGGCCGACTTGGTACGCGTCTTTGTAGATCAGAAGATATTCCATCTTCAGATAAACGTTGTTTCCTCAGACACACTCAAGGAGGCGCAGCGGGAACCCGAGAAGCATGGAGGTCTGGCAGTGAAAGTAGCCGGATACAACGCTTTCTTCACGCAGTTGGATAAGGAGCTTCAAGACACGATTATCGCAAGAACCGAGCATGGGCTGTAGCTGTAACGAGCCGAAAAGATAGCGACTGACCTCATCAATCCGGAAGTTTCTGTCGAGTGTGATTGCGGTCTGCTCCATGCCAATCATTGACTTATCTAATGTCAGTAGGGCATCGATGGTGACATATTCCAGGCTTCGAGCCTGAGCACCTGGGTTGTGCCGCCGGTGGAGAACAAACTTACGCCCAGGCTGTCGGGTCGTGAAGGGTAGACGCGTCGCATAACGGCCTGCCGACTGTTGGCGAAAACCTCGACCACGGACTTGTCGACGAAGACGCGGAGCTTCAGCCGCTCGCCTTCTTTCAATTCGAAAGGACCAGCCTCAACACTCTTCGGCGTGTCTGCGGGACCTGACTTTCGAGTGTCCACTTTCAGCTTGCCTTCCACAGCATCGTAGAAGATCGTGGTCTCCTCCAGCCCATCTGGCGAAACATACACCTTGACGCCATATTCTGACGCCTCGGAACTATCTATATCGATGGAGAGCTCAAGGCTGTTGCCGCCGATGCCGTCAATGACCATGTCGGTGTCGGATTGCAGTGCAAAGTCCTCCTTCTTGAAGGCCCCGTAGCGTAGCGCTTCGATTTCCTCGGGGACATCCATCCGGAGTTGGCCATCATCGCCGAGGGACAATACACGCGGCAGACTCATGGCGCCTGACCAGCCGTTCTCCCAACGAATGCCGAATTCGGGACCATCCAATAGCCACGCCCACATGATTCGGCGGCCCTTGTCGTCTTCCAGGCTCTCCGGGGCAAAAAAAGAGTGATCGACCCAACTCATCTGGGCGTGCGACTCGGGATAGAACTGTTCGTTCTTCCATTCACCCAGGTAGTAGCGGCAACCGAGACGGTGGCTGATGCACAGTAGGACATCTTTGTCACCCAGCTTAAAGAGGTCGGCGCAGGACACATCTTCGTTCAGCGATACACCCTCCAGACCATGCGCGAACAGGTCTCCCACATACTGCCATTGGCCACCGAGAGTGGGGGACTTCACGATCCCCGGACGCTCGCCCCCGAAAATCGCGTAGTAAGTATCGCCTTCGAGCCACCCGAACGGGTCCCATGACCTGTAAACTCCGTGGTGCGCATCCCCTTGCTGCGTCTTGGGCGTAATGGGATTCGAGTCGAGTTTCTTCCACTCGTTCAGGTCGTCATCGAGAGCCACGGCCATGGCGTTTCCCTGGCCAACCTGGTGGTAGCAGATGGTCGGCACACCGTCCTTGTTGATGAAGCAGTTTCCGCTATACATGCCCTCGAGCAGACCCGTGGGATGATGGCGCCAGTGAAGCAGGTCGGTGCTCGAAACGTGGCCCCAGTGATCTGATTTCTTACCGGACCTTTTGTCCTGGAATATGTAGAACAGATGGTACCGGCCCTTCCAGTAGATGGCGCCATTAGGATCGAAGGGGGACGCAATGCCTTCCGGTGACCCGAAATGATAGCCGGGACGGCTCGGATCGTTCAAGATTTGCTCTCTGAGGTGACGGGCAGTCAGTGCAGATGCATCATTCTCAGCCTTCCGTATCCTCTCCTCGGCATCCAGGGGGATTGTTCCCCAGTCAATTGCTTCGGTGTGAATGAGACGCCAAACGCCATCCGCTTCCTTCTTCAGTTTGTGCGTGTAGGTAATGCTCCCGGAGGGCGACCAGAGCGTCACAGGAGTGTAAGTCGCGCTATCTCCATAAACGACTACCCCGGCTTCACTCTCATCAACCTCGGTCTCCTTAATGCCACCCTTGCCGCTCACGCCCTGATAGCGGTCTTTCAAACTGTCCTTGCGCGTGCCGTGATTGTCCTCCCAATCTTCCGAGTAACAGGCAAGCAAGGCATTCACGTCTCCGGCCTCCATAGCCGTGCCATATTCCCTCATGGTCGCCAACACCTCAGCCTCGACGCTCTTGTCATTTGGTGCACTCATCGGCCCATCGCCTCAACTGCTGTGTGAATTGCTCGCATTGTTCGCACGGTCCTGCTAACAACATCATGTTCGCCAGATTGATCTGCACATCATACCGGTTCGATAGTCCGAAGAAAGGGATCGTTGATTGAGGAGTCGATTGCTGGGGTTCTGGGCGCTCTGTAACTCCACAAGATGCCGGTAATGCCCATCCCGCCGTCTTGAAATTCATTGGGATTTTCAGAATTAACGATCTTCGAGAATAAAGGGTAAAGTGTTGGATTTGATCCCTTCAGTGGTTGCAGTGATGACCGACAAACCGAACATTGTACTTATCTTCACCGATCAGCAGCGCGCCGATACCATGGGGTATGCCGGGGATCCGGTGGCCCTCACGCCAAACACGGATCGGTTGGCCGGTAGTGGTGTGGTGTTTCGGCGATGCTGCGCGACCTCGCCTGTGTGCATGGCGACCCGGGCGTCCCTCCTATCGGGAAAGCACGTCAACGATCACGGCGTGTGGGCGATGGCGGATCCGGCACTGCGCCACGGCCCGAGCCATGTTCGAAACATCCGGGATGCCGGGTATCGCACCTCGGTCATCGGCAAGACGCATCTGTGGCTGCATGGATCCGGCCACACCCGGGATCATGTGTACGAAATGCACGATTATGGCTACACCGATCCCCACGAGATGACTGGACCATCCGAGACTGCCTCTACCGATTCGCCCTATACCGATCACCTATCGGACAAAGGCCTGCTTGACACCCACCGTGAGTATCTGCGTACGTATCTCAGGGGACAGGCGCAAGGCGTTTCTCTACCCTGGGAATTGCCGCCTTGCCTGCTGCCCACGGAGGATCACCTGGATATGTATATTGCCGCCAGGGCCGCGGAATGGATCCGGGACTATCGGGATGCATCACCGTTCTATCTGCAGGTTTGCTTCGGCGGCCCACATGATCCCTGGGACTCTCCGGCGGAGTATCGACGGATGTACAATGCCGATGAGATGCCCCTCTCCATCACCGAGAAATCCAGTGGGCCACTGTCACCCCACGTGGAGATGCTCCTCGAATACGCGCCGGCAAAGCTCGGAGGGATGAGCGAGTCCGAGAATCGGGTGATGAAAACCTACTACTACGGAAAAGTCAGCTTAATCGATGACTGCGTCGGTCGGGTCCTCAAGGCCCTCGATGAAAAGGGACTGATGGAGAATACCTGGATTGTCTTCTCTTCGGATCACGGGGAGATGCTGGGCGATCACGGACTGATTGCCAAGAAGGTCTTCTATGAAGGCGCTCTCAACATTCCCTGCATCGTTCGGCCTCCCGGCGGCACTGCGCCATGGCAGAGCAACGGACTCGCGGATCATCTGGATATTGCAGCCACGCTCATTGATGCTGCCGACGCCAAGCCACTTGAAGGAAGCGACGGGGTTTCGCTTCTCCCCCTGACCTCTGCCGGGCCGGATGCTGAGGGCGCGCAGGTGCACAAGGATGCCGTCTTGAGTGAGATGGGCCTGCCGCCGATGGCCTACTCGATGGTTCGAACGGACCGGTACAAGATGTCAGTGGAAACATTGACGCGGAGACCCCTCGACCTGTACGACATGGAAAACGATCCGGATGAGTTGCACAACCGGGTGAACGATCCCTCCCTAAGGAACGTACGTGAGGAACTGCTCGAAGAACCCATGAGCCGGCTGTTAAGCCGCATGAATCACTCGAAACTGAGCGATAATTCAGCGAAGAACTGGGACAAGGGAAGTAGCGGAAAATCGTAGTAGATGGGAAACCCCTCGGGCAAGCGCTTAATCTCCGGGTAAACCGCGGGCGCAGCGATTTCTGAGTGTCCATGCTGCTGTTTCCAATCTGTTCAATTAGGCCGCCGTGATCTCAGCGCTACCGGTCTTGTGCATCAGATGGATTCGATCTTCCAGATACCGACCATACCAGTCGGTTACCACGCATTCGGTATTCCATCGAGCGCTGCTTGTGAAGATCATCCATTATGTCTTACAATTCTACCATCGATGCCCAATAGGTAAGTGCAGATGAACGAAGTGACCATTTCTTCCAAATACCAGATCGTTATTCCCAAAGACATCAGAAAACAACTTTCGTTGAAGCCGGGACAACGCGTACGTGCAATCTGCATTGGTGAACGAATCGAACTTGTACCGATTCGTGATCTGAAAGAGACCAAAGGCTTCTTGAAAGGGATCAGCACACAGGTCAAACGTGAACCGGATCGTGCATGAATGTCGTCGACTCGTCGGGATGGTTGGAGTACTTTGCCGGGAGCCGACGCGCTCGGCATTTTGAAAAAGCCATTCTTGCTACTGATGAATTACTAGTACCGGCGATTTGCGTATTCGAAGTATTCAAGATTGTTAGTCGAGAACGCAGTGAGGCTGATGCGCTGTTTGCCATTTCAGCAATGCAGGAAGGTATCCTAGTTGAAATCGATACACGGCTGGCTATCGAAGGCGCGCGACTGTCACTGGAACACCGCCTACCTATGGCGGATAGCCTAATTCTTGCAGTTACAAGGCAGTTTGATGCGACATTGTGGACCCAGGATGCCGACTTCAAAGGCTTGGAGGACGTTGAATTCTTCTCGGTTAGACAATAGGTCGCGGCGATCTAATAGCGTTGTAGCAGATTGGCAACGGCAGTATCGACTGCGCCGCCTGGTCAGCCCCGTTTAGCCCCCTGGAGTTCATTAGCCGCCTCGCCGCTCTGGTTCCCAAGCCACTACCTTGCTGGCGGTACAGACGAATGACCCTAAGCTGCTGGTCTGAGTATTTCCTGCTCCAGTAAAGCAGTTATTGCCTCAGCTCGGTTTTGACATATTGGTGAGAGCATGTCTATCCTTGCCGTACCCCTGCGATAGACAGCTTGTCCCATGAATGTCAGAGATCAAGAGGAAGCTATGCACATACTCGCCATCAACGGTAGCCCACGACGGACGGGGAATACCTCCAGGATCATCCGTGCCATCCTTAAGGGCGCTGAATCTGATGGGGCAGAGACGACACACGTCAATCTGCACGCAATCAACATGAAAGGCTGTCAGGGCTGTTTGAGCTGCCGCAAGAAGCCCGGAATCTGCGCTCAGAAGGATGACTTGAGCCCACATCTTGAAGCCATGAAGACCTGCGATGCATTGATACTCGGCAGCCCCATCTACATGTACCGAATCACGGGCCAGATGAAACTGTGGCTTGACCGCTGCTATTCTCTCTATACACCAAGAGAGCAAGGGGACGTGGGGGAGGGATACGGCTCAGCTGTAACTTCCGGCAAGCCTTTCGCCATGGTCGTTTCCCAGGGGGCAGAGGAAGATGAGCAGTACCGACGGTCCATCAGATATCTGGCCGGCATGGGAGCAACGGGTCTCGGATTTGTCGAAGCGGGTCGAATCGTCCACTCCAGCAGCGCTGCAAAACCGGCCAAGAAGGATGAGCATCTCTTGGATGAGGCGCGTGCCTTGGGCCAGCGGCTGGTAGCCGAAAGCAAGAATAACCAAGCGCATCGGGAAGCGCTTACCTCGCCAGGAAATCTGATTGCCAGTTGATCCCATGGAAATGTCTGATTCCGTTTCTGAAGCCTGCAATCAACGGTGTCAATGCGCTGTGCTATAGCCGCGCTATCCAGGGCCATCCTCTATTTCCCTCCACACTTTGGTCTGACTCTGCACTTGTCGTGTTGTTGCCATACCGAGGGCATTGATATTATGCTGATCGAAAATAGGAAGAGTGATTGGAGAGCGAATTGACGACTTCGACGAGACCGCTTGACGGAATACGGGTCCTGGATATTTCGGAAGGCATCGCAGGTCCATTCTGTGCCAAACTCCTCGGGGATCTTGGCGCTCGAGTGACAAAAATCGAACAGCCCGGCAAGGGTGATCATACCCGGGCGTTTGGGCCCTTTCCGGATGGTGCGACGGACCTGGAAAAGAGCGCCACCTTCTTCTACCTCAACACCAGCAAGCGCAGCGTGGTCCTTGATCTCGACGAGCAGGAAAATCGTGAGGTCCTTGCGGCGCTGGTAGCCCGGTCCGATATCGTGGTGGCGTCGGCCACAGCAGAGGCGCTCGATGCACAAGGCATCGGCTTTGAACAGATTCAAGCGTGGAATCCACGGGTGGTGCTGACAACCGTCACCGGCTTCGGATCTTACGGCCCGCACTCCAGCTACGGCTCGTCACACTTGGTCGCCTGTGCTGTCGGTGGTTGGTCCCAGCTTTGCGGCATGCCTGACCGGGAGCCCCTGCAGGTCGGCGGCTCCATCTCGGAGACTTTGACCGGTTCCTTTGCGGCGGCGGCATCGTTGCTCGCGATCCTCGGCAGGGAGACCCATGGTCGCGGTGACCACGTGGATCTCAGCGTTCAGGAGGCCGTGATTGCTGGTGCATCCATGCCAACGCTGCTTTATGAATACTACGGCATCCTTCCCGAGCGCTATTCCAATGTCGGATCGGGCGCGGGGGCCGCGTTCATCATGCCGACGGATAAAGGCTATGTGGGATTGAATGCGCTAACGGCAGCGCAGTGGCGTCTGATGTGCGAGTTCCTGGGGCGGAAAGACATCGTGGAAGATCCCAAATACCATGGGATCAGTTGGGCTCGGCCTGACGAGACGCTCGAAGAGGTGAGAGCCGCATTCAAGGAGGCGCTCGCGGGACGCACGGCGGAGGAACTTTTCCACGAGGCCGAGACCTGGCGCATCCCCTTCGGTTTGATCCCCGATCTCGAGGGGCTGTTTGCCATGCCGCCGCTGCGGGAACGGGACTTTTTCGTGCCCCTCGAGCATCCAGAATTGGGCGCCGTCGAGGTGCCGGGAATCCCCTACAAGTCCACCGCCGGTGAACCGTTGCCCAGCCGACCGCCGCTTCTCGGTGAACACACCGACGAAGTGCTGGCTGAACTGAAAGAATCGGATGGTGACACAGTGGCAGCGGCCAACGTGGTGACGGCGACGGGGGAGACGCAATCGTCACCGCTCAAGGGACTTCGAATCCTCGATCTTTCGATGTTTTTCGCCGGGCCGGTTGCAGCTCAGATTGCGGCCGATGCCGGCGCCGAAGTCATCAAAGTCGAGTCCATCCAGCGGATCGATGGCTGGCGCGGGTCCGGTGTTCGAGGCGAGGCTGACGTGCCCGGTTGGGAGCGCTCCCCCAACTTCAACTGGGTTAATCGCAGCAAGCGGGGTATTACCCTGAATCTCACGGATCAGCGGGGCACAGATATCCTGAAGGGGATGGTCAAGGATGCCGACGTCCTGATCGAAAACTACACGCCGCGGGTGATGGAGAAGTTTGGCCTCGGTTACGATGTGCTGAAAGAGATCAATCCCCGCCTGATCATGATGTCGATGTCTGGCTTCGGCAGCGACGTCAGTTGGCGTGACTACGTCGCTTTCGGCATGTCGACGGAGCAGATGTCCGGGTTTTGTCATCTCACCGGCTACGCAGACGGCGACCCGCTGTTCACCGGGACGACAGGCGGCGATATCTACTCGGGAGTGATGGGTGCTAATGTGCTCCTCGCGGCAATCCACCATCGCCTCCGAACGGGAGAAGGCCAGCATATCGACTTCAGTCAGCTCGCCGCATGTAATCTGTATGTCGGCGATGTCATGACCGGCTGGTCGCTGGCGGGATATGATCCGGGACGCATGGGTAATAGCCACGTTTACTATGCACCGCAGGGGATCTACCCCTGCCGGGACGACCGTTGGATTGGGATCACCTGTAGAACCGATGAAGATTGGTGCGCGCTAACGAGGATAATCTGCAGGGGCGATTTGCAGACTGACGATGCCTATGGGTCTGCGGCCGGACGCGCGGAAAACCGCACTGCCATCGACACTGCCATCGCCGAGTGGACCCGCGACCAGGATGCCATGGAATTGATGCACCGGTTGCAGCGAGGGGGGGTTCCCGCGGGAGCTGTGATGACGGGCGCCGAGATTCTTGAGGATCCACACCTTGCGGCGCGGGGCAGCTTCCTGCCTCAGGACCGCCCGGGAATCGGCGTAAAGCACTATCCGAACCAGCCTTATCGATTCCGTTATGCCGAACCCGTGGCCAATCTGCGCGCACCGCTGCTCGGCGAACACATTAGCGAAGTGCTAACGGAACTGGCCGGCCTCACAGATGACGACATCGCCGAGCTTATTATCGACGACGTGGTGGGCACGGTACCCATAATCGCCAGGTAGCCCGGGAGGTCGGCGTAGTACCTATTCAGCCATCCAGTGTGTCGAACTGCGGCTCGGCTTGCAGGTCTAAGAACAGAACTGCAGTACGGATTAGAAACCACGATGGTGCGCCCTCTAACAACAATACTCAGTGCTTTCTTGACTGACCCCTCGATTGAAAAGACAGCTCTTGCGCGATGATAAGCAAGGACCGTCTTCTCAGTCAGCCCAGACCTCGAGGTTGTTGTGTCGACTGATCGATCTTGTCAGGCGCGCCTCAACCATCGCAATGTGATCAGCGACCTCGGAGAGCTGAAAATTGATCCGATTCATTGGACCGGTTTGTTCAAGAGATCTGGTCCCGTCGATAACCGCTGTCGAAAGTGCAAGTAGATCTGCCATGGTTAGTGCCTCTCTTGATATCAGTCTCTACAGTGATTGCTGAGACGTCTGACAGTAATAAATGAGTATCACAGCGCAGCGGCATAAACGCTACTGATTTGAGTCCCCGGAATTCGCGCATTGCCTTCGACGTCGGGAATTTGTGATACTACCTTCATGACAGGAGTGATTGCATCTGACCACAAGACAGGGCGTTTCCTCGATTGACCCTGATGTACTTGCACCGGCCATGGGACAATCGTGGGACGATCTGATCTGGTCTTCCACGCAAGGCATTCGGAAGCGGTCTGGTGCCATTTCCTGCAGTTGTTGTCAAAGGTTGATCTGGTGAGGAGAGGCTATGGTGGGAAAAGAGAGTGGAAAGGTAGGGCGTATCGCAGCGCCCTTTGACTTCGAGGGGCGCATGAACTTCTGCGGCCAAGTGGCTGACACGATGAACCGCCTCGTGACCGTGCTCGACGCGCGCCACCGGCACGGCACCGCAGAGGCAGGCGATGACAGTGGAGAGGATGCGCTCTTCCGAGGGTGCGGTTTCCTGCTGGCGAAGCATGCGTCGGCGGTAGTGGAGTGGACGGACCACGAGGAAGTGAAGGCGAAGTACTATGACGAAACCTACGAGTTCGTCCGGCGTCTGCTGCCGTCGTTCAGTGTGATGCCTTCGGTGGGGCACATCTACCGAGCGGAAGACCTTACGGAGGACACCACTCTGGAGCAGCGTCCCGCGCAGTTCGTGCACAACGACTACGGCGACGACTTGGACGAGGATGGCGCGGTGGTGAACAGGTGGTGTGACCTGGTGCACGGCAACGACAGGCGGAACCAGCGCATCGTTGGTGTCAACCTGTGGCGCTCCGTTTCTCGCAAACCCCTCGCCCGTATGCCGCTGGCTATACTAGACCGGCGCACAATCGACCGCGACACAATGCGGTACATAAAGAACCCCGGGTTGCACGCCATTGGCAACGCCACCCTCCTGCCGACCAGCGATGACCACGAATGGTACTTCTACCCGCACATGACGCGCGACGAGGTGCTTGTCTTCCTCACCTACGACTCGGACCCGCAGTCCAATGACCTGTTCGGGAGCAAGGGTGCCCCCTTCACGCCTACCATGCACACCGCTGTAGCCATCCCCGATACCGACCACATACACCAGCGCGAAAGCGTCGAGATGCGCTACTTTGCGTATTCACCGCTGCCGGGACGTTGATGCGGCCCCGACTCCTCAAGTGTGATATGCCCGGTTCCCTTTGGCGCTGTGCCGAACGACGCTTACCACACATAAGCGGACATGTCAGATAGGGAGAGTTGCCATCCTTTCTAGTTTGCCTGTGGTTAGCATGCATTCAGCCGGTCTGCATCTCCTGCTTGATACTCGGATTGTGGAAAATATGCAGAACGCGGAACTCACTCTTGGGACCGTCAAGAAGTACAGCGGTAATCCTCTGTTCAGTGAGGATAAGCCATGGGAGACGCGCTTCGACAATCTCTACGCCAACATCATCTACGATGACGAGGAACAAATATACAAGTGCTGGTACAGCCCTTTTGTCGTTGACAATTCGTCAATGGGGATGACCCGTGAGCAGCGGAAAGAAGTGAGATATACAGCGCCTCGTGACAGGGAAATGGCTATCTGCTATTGCACGTCGAAAGACGGTATAACCTGGGACAAGCCCGAGCTGGGGCTTGTCGAATACGAGGGCAGCAAAGCCAACAATATTCTGTGGCGAGGCGGCGGAGATACCAAAATTCTTCAGGAAGGGCCGCATGGCTCAGGGATTTTCAAAGACCTCCAGGATCCCGATCCGAATCGTCGCTACAAAGCCATTCTTAAGTCTGAAATCCTCTCGGTAGTGTTTTCTGCCGACGGTATTCACTGGGCTCCGGCCATAGCCTGCCCAGAAGCCAATAGCGCGGGAGATACTCACAACAACGCCTTCTGGGCGCCAACGCTCGGGAAATATGTGGGGATAACCCGCCAATGGGGCAAACCATTTGGGCGCCAGGTCGCATGGACGTCGAGCGACGATTTCGTGAATTGGGAGAAGACTCAGATTGTGTTGGAGGGGTTGGACGCGAATCAGCAGCCCTACGCGATGACGGTCTTTTATCACGGTGGCGTGTATCTCGGCCTGGTCGCCATTCACGACCAGGATAGGGACCGAGTCTGGGCAGAACTGACGTGGAGTCCAGACACAAGAACGTGGCATCGTGTCCTTCCCGGAACCCCGCTGATCCCAAATACCGGTGACGAAGGAGATTATGACTGGGGTTGTGTGTACCCTGCGGCGAATCCGATCTTCCTGGAAGACGAAATTCGTTTGTACTATGGCGGAAGCGACGGGCTTCACACGAGCTGGCGCAACGGATTTCTTTGTATGGCGACGTTGCGTCCCGACGGTTTTGCCGGGTACAAAGCATCGGACGTGGCGGAGTTGGCGACGGTAACGACAACTCCTGTATTTGATGGGACCGCGTCGCTCCAAGTTTCGGCGGATATTGCAGACGACGGCAAACTTGTCGTGCGTGTTTTGGGCGAGGAGAAGCAGGTACTAGCTGAAAGCGAGCCGCTGACGGGCACGGTATCGGAAGCGGAAGTTCGGTGGCGGGACGAAAGTGCTCTGGACGCGATCAAGACGAAACCAGCCCGGCTTCAAATCGCGTTCAAAGAGGCGACCGTGTATTCGTTTTCCCTAAGGCCCACGGAGAAGATTAGCGCGCACTTGAACGCGCCATACACAGATCGTTGTAGCCAAATACGCGACTTTAGGATCATCCTGTACGTTGCTCTTCACCCAGATCCAGCGATTCGGCGCTGCCAGACTATAGCAGGCGATCCCTCCATGGCAAGCCACTTTAGAACAGTCACCAGGCCCATCAGATTATACCGATTCAATCGATCCGCCAAGCGAGATAACGACCAAGCCCGGGCGCGTGAATTCACCGTGAAGTCGTCGCATACTTTTGCTGAAGCCTTTGCACATCCGGCGACCCCCAGTGCGAAATCTAGCTGAATGGGATACCCCCCAGCTCTGCTGGGGAGGCACCCGAAGATCGCGGCCTACACCCGGACAAGCGCACATACCGAGCGGCCTGCTACATCCGCCAAACACCGTAGTTTTTGGCACCCGCCACCTCGTTGGAGTGGCATGCCGACAGTGCGATGGCGAGATGGGTTCTCGTATCACGAGGGTCGATCAGCCCATCGTCTGCAACTGCGGCCGTGATGTACAGGGCCTGCGAACGCTCATCGGCCTCCCACGCGAGCTCAGCCATATCTCGTGAGTAGGCCTCTTCGTCGAAATCGGTGCCATTCAGGCGCGCCTGGTCGCGATCGACAATGCGCATCACACCTGTCAGTTGCGCCGAGCCCATTTCGTCCGCCTTGGCGGTCGGCCAGCTGAACGTGAAGCGGGTGCTGAAGGAGCGGCCGCTCATACCGTAAATGCCTGCGCCATAGGACGCCCCGACGATTACACTGATGTGGGGAACTGTCGAGTTGGCCACGGCGTTGATCATTTTGGCGCCGTTCTTGATCATTCCGCCCCGCTCGAAGTCGGCGCCAACCATGTACCCCGTCACGTTGTGCAGGAATACCAGCGGCACGTCGATCTGGTTGCAGAGCTGGACGAACTGTGCCGCTTTTTCCGAAGACTCGGACATTAGCGGACCGTTATTGCCGAGAACCCCGACGGGGTAGCCGTCGATGGATGCCCAGCCGCACACCAGCGTGGGGCCGTACAGGGGTTTGAAATCCTCGAAGCGCGAACCGTCGACGATCCGCGCGATCACCTCGCGCATGTCGAAGGGCTTCTTGAGGTTTTGGGGAACGATTCCCAACAACTCTTCAGGATCATAGTTGGGCGGATCGGCAGGCATGGAAGGGCCAGGTCCCAACTTGCGCCAGTTGATGTGTGAGATCACCTCCCGGCACAATCGCGCACCATCCTCCTCGTTCTCGGCAAGATAGTCGCCGAGACCCGAGATCTGGGTGTGCATCGCGGCCCCGCTCAGGCTCTCGGCGTCGGCATCCTCGCCCGTTGCCATCTTGACCAGGGGAACGCCACCCAAGGCAACGCGCGCCTGCTTGCTCACGAAAATGTTGTAATCGCTCATTCCCGGTTGATAGGCCCCGCCCGCCGTGGCTGTTCCGCAGACCACCGCGACGGTGGGAATTTTCATTTTGGACAGTTCCGTGATCTCGTAGAAGAGCCGGCCGGAATCGGCGAAGTGACCGGGAGCCGGATGAACCACCCGCCGCTGAGCAGTGCGGGGCCCAGCACCCCCGCCGGGATTCCCTCGCAGATCCCCGCCGGCCGACTCGACGAACTGGACATAGGGTAGGCGGTTTTCCCTGGCGATCTCGAGGCCACGCATCAGCTTCTTGCTATTGAACCCAGTCATTGCGCCTGCCCGGACCGTTGGATCATGACCCAAGATGAGACACTCGGTCTCTGAGATGACTCCGATGCCCACGATGAACCCCGATCCAATCTCGATGCCCGAGTTATACGCCGCCAAAGGGGAGACTTCCATGAAAGCCGAGTCCCGGTCCAGTACCATGGCAATTCGCTCTCGTACCGGCTTCTTACCTTGAGATGCGACCCGAGCCATGGCTTCCTCACCCCCACCCTTTTCAACTTGCTGGTGCAAGTCGTCGAGCATGTCGAGTATTTCGAGCAGGGCACCTCGGTTCTCGCGATAGGTTTCCGACTGGGTGTCAAGTTGTGAAGTGATCGTGGCCATTAGTCCATTCGCCGATTAAGGCGAGGTCCTGTCTGTTCTGAAACGGTTCTGTAAAGCTCGTCGGGAGACTGGCGTGTCTCGACGAAGCACGGGCAAAACTACCACAACCGTGCGCACAATGACATGGCAAGGCTCAGCGAAAGCCTTCATGCTTAAGGCGCACAGCACTATAGTCAACTCGTCAGCCAACGCAACACTGCCGCGATTGGCACGACTCGGTTGTGTCGTGAATGGCCGGTAGTTCACACAGATAACGAGCGTGCGCTGCCTTGCTATTACTTCAATCGCGGCTGTAGCAGCCCCAACTCGATCATAGTTTCACCCGTGGCCAGCAAGGCATCCTCGATACTGTGTGGGTTACCCAGTCGCGCTCAACCTGGATCTTGCTGAGCGCGGCCAGTTCTTGACCGGCATCGCTGTTTAGCACTAAAGCCTAGATTGAGAAAGGCGTCGACTACCGAAGTCTACCGTGGCAAGACCTGAGTACAAATTGATGCTGAAGGTATCGATATAGAACCCGACATAGAAATGACGAGTAGGATGGAACCGCTGATGATCGGTGAAAACGCAGGGCAGCGAGGCGAGCTTACGGACCTCGCATTGGTGCTTGCACAGCAATCTACAGGTCTTGGAAAGAGCCTGCCAAGCAAGATCGTCGGTGCACTGGCAAGTTTGGTACGCTCAATGAATTGCTATTACTCTAATCTCATTGAAGGTCATGATACGCACCCGATCGATATTGAACGGGCACTCGATGAAGATTTCAGCAGCGATCCAAAGCAGCGCGATCTGCAACTGGAAGCCAAAGCACATATTGCAGTGCAGGAATGGATTGATGAGGGCGGACTTGATGGTAGAGTAACCCAAAGTGAAGCCCTATTGGAAACCCATAGGAGATTTTGTGAACTCGTGCCTAATGAGCTTCTATGGGTAGAAAATCCTGAAACTAAGCAGCGTGAGAGAGTAATCCCCGGAGCACTGCGAGAAAGCGACATCATCGTCGGCAGCCATGTTGGTATTAGTCCTAGTGCGTTGCCACGCTTTATGTGTCGCTTCGAAGAAGCGTATCATAGGCTTGGTAAGCTTAATTCTATCTTAGCAACTGCAGCTGCTCATCACCGACTTTTATGGATCCACCCTTTTCTGGATGGCAATGGCAGAGTAGCAAGGCTTATGTCCTACGCCATGTTAAGAGAAACTTTGGACACCGGAGGCATCTGGTCGATTG
>JASMJM010000047.1 GCA_030749725.1 Pseudomonadales bacterium
GTTCTCCCCAGTTCTCCCCCTCTTCTTGATGCCTCGGTGTCTCTGCCCACTCTTGCATTTCCGGTCGTACAATTCGTGGGGCTCTCAGGGGAACACTGCCGGGTGTCGGTTACAAATTAGAACCCTATCCAGATCGGGGGCTTGGCTAGATGTGAATCATTTAAGAGTGCTGCGCGCAGACCTTCACCGTGATTGGGACGACTGCCGCTCTGTGTGGTTTGTGGGAAGCGTCCGAGCGAAATGCCAGCAATCCAGCTTCTACAGTCGACAATGTACATAGTTATTCCGAATGCACCGGCAATGCGGATTCTCCTCATCCTGAACAATTGCCTCCTCCTCATCTTCCTTTCTCTGTGCCCAGCCTATGATTTTGCGGCTGGGTGCCTTCTTCTCGGCCATTGAGCTGCCGAGAGCGGCTTGGTGACCCATCCTTTGGTCCCGAGACGCTTCTTCGCCGACACCACTCACACGTTTTTTTCCGCGCCACCTGCCAGCACTGAGCTCTTCTCGCACGTTGGCTGAGCTCTTCACGCAGCGCTACTCGTTCGGCGCCCCTCTCCATCCCAAATTTCGAGCTTACTATTGTACTGGGGCCGAAAATAATTCGCTATGTTGAAATCAAAATTCTATGTACTGTCTGTGAGCATGGCCATTACGGCCTTCTGCCAGTACTGCTGCTTCCACAGCAACTGCCGCTCTCACTGCTGCTCCACGTCCTAGGTCCAGTCATATTGCTACTCCTACTTCCACTCCTGGTCGCACTTTACTGCGACTCCTACTCCTGCTGCTCCTGCTTCCGCTGCTACTCCTACTCCCACTCGTACTGCTACTGCTTCTCCCACTCCTCCTGCTACTGCTGCTCTGTTATTGACAATGATTGTTCTTTCGCGTTCTTCGTGATGCGCAGGTCGGAGTTAACAGGGCGTGGTTCCTGCGGCGTTGCCCACCAGAGGGGTGCTCGCCGTCTCCTCGCTGTTGCCACATCATCTCAATTACGCGTATCAGTGTATGACCCGTTGTCCCGTTGTTACAGCCCAGATCGAAACAACAGTCCACCATGCATGACGGCTCGTACGAACCGCTATCTACTATCTATGACCTGTGACCTGTGCCTCTGATCGAAGTCTTGATTCAACCACTCTTCAATTCATACAGTTTCATACTGAGCCAAGTATCTCAGCATGGTTTCACCAGTGGGGGGCAGTAGGCCTTGCTGCTGTCCGTCTTAGCTGTGCTCTCGGTTGGGGAGATCGCTTTGCTACGAAGCTGCAGCTGGTAGAGGCCATCATTTCGGATGTAGAGGTCAGGGAGGACCACATCAAGAACTGTGATGACTATGTCCTCAAGAAGAGGCGGCTTCGTTTCATGAGATGATATGAATGTCCGAAGTTATCTCAGCATCCTTGTGTGAATTTCGGCGGTTGTGATCACGATTCCCGGCTGTCGAATGCCACCAATAGGTAGCCAACCGTAGCCACATCTTAGCAGGGAGTATGCACTGATCCTTCGCATACACGCATACCGCGGCATACCGCATACATACACTTTGCGACGCAGGCGTGCCAACATGGAGGGGATCTACAGGATCGAGTGGACCCCTCCGCCTCTGGTCATCAATCGGCAGGTCGCGGCAAAGACCATCGTGCAGCGGCCTCATAGAGATCTCATCCCATGGGATACATGGCTGCGATGGTTTGACAACAAAACACCAGTAGAGCTTGGATTTCCGGTCGCACAAATATATCAAGACCGCCGGCCGACAGTCAAGGGGGTGCTCGTGCGAGCGAGCGACTGGAACCCCCCAGAGGGGTGCTTGCGCGTAATCTCGGAAGACGAATATTCATTTGTGCGCACGCAGCAGATCGCCAATTCACATGATGACCTCCAAGTAGGCGACACGGACAAGACGTGGTTGCAAAACATCGAAGACATGCAGGCACGAGAGTATGATGATGTAGGGATGGATTCGCACCTGCTTAGGTTCTTGTCATTTACCAACTGCAGTTATCCTGTGCGTCGTGAGTCACATGGTCTGCTGATGTTGAATTCCATTCGGACCATTCGACACATTCGGCTCCGGGGAAGCTTCTTACCCTTTCCTCCTTTCCTGTATGAATAGTATTATCTCTGACCGAGTCGTGCATTCTATCATCATCAATGCGCGCGTACACATGCACGATCTCTGGCCTGTGAGGCTGCGATGACGACGAGCGAGAAAGTGCTCAAAGATATTGGCTCCGAATTCACGAGCCTGTTTCTGAAGCCGTCGTGCATTGACGCAGCATCGTCCAGCCGTGTCAAATGAATGAAGCCTCCCGTGGTACAGTAAGACGGCGATCCTTAGTTTGAGAGTGCACTGCTCTGATCTAGTCATATTTGTTTGCCAGATGAGATGATGTCGAGAGGCCTCCTGGTAACATCGTTCATTGATTGTCTTTCAGGCATCAGGTACATGGTACATACAATGTAACTTTGTAAATATTGATATTGGTATCGGTGCGTTGGTTATTGAGTACCCGACTGCACACCTGAGCTCCTGAGCTGCATCTGGCTAACTGACATGTTCTGGCGGTACCCGCGGCCTTGGTATTGCGATGGGTCGCCGGGCATCTTCACATGCATCGCTGCTATCAAGAACCTTGTGCAGTCAAAGCAGACTGCCGAGACGCCCACTGATGCCAGCAACACTGCCAGCGATGAGAAATCGGTTGTCGGCTCGAGATGCGCAGTCAAGTTCGAGATTGACCCAACCGGGCTCTTCGACGATGATGACCAAATCGGTGGTTTCAACTTGAGACGGGCCGACGGAACCGACAACACCGGTCGCAAGCGATCTGCTGCTGCGTCGACCGCCCGTGTGATGCCACCCAAAGTTGTGTTGCATGGTTGTGTTCCGTCGTCCGACCCATCGACCGCCAACTTGAATGCTCAGTTCGCTGGAGCTGCCCCTCCAGCCAGCGAACAAGCTCCGGCCGTCACTCCCAGCCCATCCGGGCCACCCCCTCCATCGCCAAAGCCGCCGGCGCCGTCCCACGACGCTACGCCTTCCATTCCGCCAGAGGACATCGCACCTGTTGTCAGAAACGAGGACTTTATGGAGAATATGAAATCCACTGCGGTCTCTCTGCCACAGCGCCCCCAGACAACGATTACAAACATCTTGAAGTTCGTGGACAAGATCAGCACGGACGACCTCCAGACAGTCAAAGAGAAACCTGTTGAGGCCGCCACGGAAAAAGTTGATGAGATCGTCACCAAGTTCAGCGCCAACATTCGCCATCCGGACTTGTTTGCCAGCTTCTCTGATGTACTCAAGCACCT
>JASMJM010000048.1 GCA_030749725.1 Pseudomonadales bacterium
ACGTCATTCAGTTGCCCTCCACCGAGGGCACTGGCGGTAACTGATAGCAACCTAAGATCAGTGCCACCCTTGACGACCGCAGTAGCCCCACCGAGCCCAATGATCCCCGCCTTTGTGCCTTCCAGAAAACGGTGATATTCCATTTCCTCTTCACCTATCGAAACCCCGGTTAGCTCCGTGTAGTACTCTGCAAGCTCACCCTCTATTGCACAGATACCGGCACCTGTTGTCTGTGTAAAGGCGATATCTGTCAGCGGGTCACCAACTCTCGACAGCTCCCAGTCAAGAATCGCCTGAAGCTTGCCGTCCCGAAACATCAGATTGGGTGAACGGTAGTCACCATGCAGCAGTGATATTCTCTGTGCTTCTGGAGCACCCCGCTCAAGGACTTCAAGGGCATGCCTAAATGCCGGGCTGGGTATCTGCTCGGCTCGCGCCAGCCTGGTTCGATAAATTTCAACCTGCGCCCTCACCGATTCAGCACCATCTGCATAGTTCGGGATCACATCCTGGGAGATGCTGTGCAATTTAGCGAGTGCCTCTACAAACTGATTCTGCACGCTTTTCATTAACGCAGGGTCCGCATGCAACCGGGGATCATTCTGCGAGTAGATCTCACCTTCAACAAGGGACATCAGAATGAAGTCCCCATCCATAATCGACTTATCCTGCTCCAGGTACAAAACCTCCGGAACAGGAATCCCTGCCTCGCCAACTGCACGAATCAGGTTAAATTCACGTTCCATGCTATAGGGTGTAATCATGCCGTGTTTCGGCTCAACCCTCATAACCCAGGTAACCTCACCGTCATCGGTATCAGCAGTGACAAAAAAGTTTTGCGAGGACAAGCCTCCCGTGAGTCTTTCAACTTTACTAATCCGCTGAACCTTTAGCTCAGGAGCACCCTTCTGCAGAGCTTGTTCCAGTCTCTTCTCTGTGCTCTCCTCTTTTTCACTCATAGATCAATTCCCATCTCATTCGTAACAGCTTACGCAATGCTACCGTTACACAGGTTGGGGTCAGAGTAAAGTACCAGAAACGTGCTCTGGCACTTTACTCTGACCCCCACTATTCTGTTGACAAAATCATGGAGGAACACGACGATGGAATTCGATTTAGGCATGACCGATGAACTGCTAGCAACCACTCGCGCCGTGCGCAAGCGTCTCGATTTGCAGCGCGAAGTACCAAGGACCGTCATAGAAGCGTGCCTTGAACTCGCTATACAGGCACCCACCGGAGGCAACCGGCAAGCCTGGCGCTGGATAGTCATCGACGACAAGGAACAGCGGGCTGCACTGGCAGATATCTGCCGTCAGAGTGAGCAGGGTCAATTCCGTGCCTCCCAGGCAAAGGCAATGGAGGCAGGAGATCTCCAGACTTCCCGCGTATACGCCGGTGCCAGCGAACTGATGGAATACCTTCAGGATGTACCTGTATTTCTCATCCCCTGCATAGAGGGCCGCCCACCCGCAGATACTTCACCAGCTCGCTGGGTAGCCACCATGGGATCCATTTTCCCCGCTATCTGGAGTTTCCAACTCGCCCTCAGGGCACGCGGGTTAGGCTCTGTCCTTACGACGGTTCATCTCTATGAGGAACAGCGCGTGGCTGACTTACTGGATATCCCTGAGGATGTTATGCAGGTCGCTCTTCTACCGATTGCCTACACTATCGGTACTGAGTTCAAACGCGCGCGACGAACACCGGCGGCCAGCATTACTCACTGGAACCGCTGGTAGTCAAGATCGATCATGACGAGATCTTAATTGGGAATATTTTCCCAATTCCTTGACTTTTTATATATTTGGGATAATATTCCCAAATATGAATACAGCTATAAAGTCTGCTATCACCTGTTTACTCCGCCCGCTCGTCCGGATCATGCTTCGCCATGGAGTGTCTTATGGTGAGTTCGCGGAAATCACCAGGGAGGTCTATGTCGCCAGCGCCGATAAGGACTTCCCCGTCTCCGGGCGCAAACAATCGGTCTCTAGAATTGCTTTATTGACGGGCCTGAACAGAAAAGAAGTCGCACGACTTCGCCAGCAAGAAGAATCACCAGCGGGTCAAAGCAGCTATAACCGAGGTGTTCGTATCATCAGCGGCTGGAGCCGGGACAGTGAATTCCAGGATAGTTCAGGAAAACCTGCCGCCCTTACTGCTGATGGACCAGCACCGAGTTTTGCCGAACTGGTGAAAAAGTAC
Organism: Pseudomonadales bacterium; assembly: GCA_030749725.1. Classification (GTDB taxonomy): domain Bacteria; phylum Pseudomonadota; class Gammaproteobacteria; order Pseudomonadales; family Azotimanducaceae; genus JASMJM01. The sequence goes on from JASMJM010000048.1 coordinate 2,209, forward strand.
AGTGGCGATATTCCCGTTCGCGCGGTTCTGGATGAACTGCTCCGGGTCGGAGCCGTCAGGCTCGATACAAAGGGAAGCATTCACCTCAAGAACGACTCGGCGTATGTACCGGGCAACGACAAGGATGCACAATTTCAGATTCTGGGTGCCAGTGTTGCCGACCTGCTCGACAATCTTGACCACAATCTGGACGCCGAGGAAGGGATGACCCGGCTTCAACTAACTACGGCCTACAACAACCTGTCACGATCAGCCGTTGAAAACTTCCGCTCGATGAGTCACGAAGACGCAAGAGCATTCCTAAAGAAAATGGACCGATGGCTTGCCGCTCATGATCGCGATGCAGGTGATGTACCCAGCAACGAAGATGAAAGCAGAATGCGTGCCGGGATCGGGATCTACTACATAGAACAAGAGATGGAAAAATGAATATCAAGTATTTTGCCCC
>JASMJM010000049.1 GCA_030749725.1 Pseudomonadales bacterium
GGTGGAGTTGGTCGACAACAAGAATCGCCAGCAGGCCCTGAAAGCCATGCGCGGCTTGTTCGATGAAGCGAGAGGTTATCAAACCGATGCCGATGTGCCGGTCAATATCAAACTGAAGAGCATGGCGAAGCTTTTCGCAGGCTCCCAGCAGCTCTTCATTCACACCAACCGCGCACGGGATATCGTAGACAGTATCAACTTTGCCAAAGGCTATGGCATCCATCGATTAGTGATCATAGGCGGCCTTGACGCGTTGCAGGTCAGTGACATCCTGGTCAAGGAGAAGGTACCGGTCATTCTCAATTCCATCCATCGTTTACCATCCGCAAGCCACAGCGGCTACGATGATCCGTACCGGCTCCCGGCCCGGCTAGTCGCGGCCGGTGTAAAGGTGGGGCTGACCATTACATTCAATATCTCCGGTCGCAACCTGCCCTTCGTGGCAGGTACCGCTGCAGCACACGGATTAGATCCCGACTCAGCGCTGCAACTGATTACCCGCAACAACACCGAAATCCTGGGGATCGCTGACCGGGTGGGTACATTGGCTGTTGGCAAGGATGCCACCTTGTTTGTCTCACCTGGTGACGCCCTGGACATGCGCTCGAACAATCTCACCCACGCATTTGTGCGTGGCAGAGGCATTGTGCTCAAAGGCATGCAGGAGGAACTGCATGAACGATTCAGAGAAAAATACACCCAGGGAGGAAATTCAGAGTAAGGCTGTTCGTAGGCTCGGAAGGGTCGCTCCATACCTCTTTTCTGCCGTTCCCAAACGTGTTATTCGAATGGATGTTGGTTGTGCCTTGTGCTGGATCATCTGGTAAGCTCACGACCGATCTATTCCAGGCAAACTGAGTACTAGGAGGCACAATGAAAATACTATCCATGCAGCTCGGTGTGCAAATTGCCTGCTTATCGCTCTGCACATCGCTGTTCGCCGATGCGCATAAGGGTGCTGCCGAGGACGTGGAGTGGCGCTCCTATGGCAACGATGCTGGGGGAAGCAAATACTCATCAGCCGGTCAGATTCATGCGGGCAACGTCAACTCCCTTAAGGTGGCCTGGACCTGGAGCAGCCCCGACGATGAACTGGCGCGCAGCATTCGAGCGCCCGCCGGATACTTCAAGGCGACGCCACTCATGGTTGGTGGCGTGTTGTATCTAAGCACCAGCTTCAGCCTGGTCGCAGCAGTGGATGCAGGTACCGGCAAGACGATCTGGATTCATGATCCAAAGGCATATGTGAAAGGCCGGCCCGCCAATTCAGGCTGGCAACATCGAGGCGTGGGCTACTGGGAGGACGGATCCGATCGCCGTATCGTGATCGCCACCGGTACAGGAGAACTGGTGGCAGTTGATGCTGCAACGGGCAAACCAATCCCTACCTTTGGAGTGAACGGCAGCGTCGACCTGCAGGCGCATATCATTCGCAACCAAGACGATCGCAAGCGCATCGGCTACAACGCCGCCACCATGATCGTTAGGGACACCGTGGTGACCGGCTGTACGATCACCGATGGCACGCGCTCCATCGATTGGGCGACCTGTCCGGTGCGTGGCTGGGATGTAAGAACTGGTGAGCTCAAGTGGTCATTCAATACCTTGCCCAAGGCAGGAGAAGCCGGAGTCGAGACCTGGGAAGAGGGGTCCTGGAAGTATGCCGGCGCCGCCAACGCCTGGGCAACGTTTAGCGCAGATCCGGAACTGGGTTATGTGTACGTGCCCACGGGTACGCCCAATAACGATTGGTATGGGGGGCATCGCAAAGGAGATACGCGCCACGCAGAGAGCCTGCTCTGCATCGATGTCCTGACGGGCAAGTTGGTGTGGAGTTTTCAGGCGGTGCATCACGGTCTCTGGGATTATGACTTTCCTGCAGCACCGACCCTCGCTGATATCGAGGTCGACGGCAAGCCGATCAAAGCGGTGGCCCAAGTGAGCAAGCAGGGCTTTACCTACGTATTCGATCGGATCACCGGTGAACCGGTGTGGCCGATCGTCGAACGACCGGTACCTCAGTCTACCGTGCCCGGCGAGCAGACCTCTGCCACGCAACCCTTTCCGACCAAGCCGCCGCCTTTCGTCCGTCACGGCATGACCGAAGACGACCTGATCGATTTCACCCCTGAATTGAGGGCTCAAGCAATTGAGATCATGAAAGACTTTAAGATGGGACCCATTTTCAGTCCGCCGACTCTGCTGGATGAGAATGGTCGTGGTGGCACGGTACAGATTCCTTCGGCGGCGGGCGGTGCCAATTGGGGAGGTGCAGGCGTGGATCCGCAATCCGGCCTGCTCTATCTGCAGGCCGCCAATATGTATATGGTGGCAGCAGTTCGCCCTGGCAAAGAGGGTGAAGTTCGCTATTCCATGTCCGGTGGCGCAGCTCTGCAGGGCCCGGATGGTCTGCCCATCACTAAGCCCCCCTATGGCACGGTGACGGCGATCGATCTAAACAAGGGGACCATCGCCTGGCAGGTTGCTCACGGTCAAGGTCCCACCGATCACCCCCTGCTCAAAGACTTGAATCTGCCGCCTCTGGGCGCATCCAGTCACACTTATCTGTCGAGCGGCGGTCCGTTGATAACCAGCACGTTGCTGTTCATCAATCAGGCACAGGTGGGTGCCGGGGGTTGGAGACTGTCACGAACCGAACGGTTCGTGCGTGCCTTCGACAAGAGCAACGGTGACGTGTTGTGGGAGAAAAAGCTGAAATTGGCGCCCTACGGCACGCCTATGACCTACGTGCACCATGGCAAGCAGTACGTGGTGTTGGCAACAGGCGGCGGGGGAGAGCCATCGCAATTGATGGCGTTTGCGTTGCCCTGAGCCGAGATGCGCCTGCAATTCGCGAGGTGTAGACTCACGACATCACTATGAGATCAGCCAATGACTGACAGACCGCTTCCGGCATACGAGGGAGATGAAGCCGACGAAGCGTCTTGCGCCACCACGCGGCAACTAGAATTCCCAGCCGAACTCAAACGTCCTTGCGCCATAAACCGATCGTCTGACCACCGTCCAGCGCCAGGGCGTGGCCGACGCAGAATGACGAGGCATCTGAAGCAAGCCAGATCGCACGCGCAAATCAAACTTCAGGGTCCAAGGGCACCTATCGGTATCACCGCGACCCCATCACTGCGCTTGTAGCCGTAACCGGTGCTCACAATCACCCCGAGAGTCCGAGGTTCGCCGCACTTACTCAGGTCAATGCGGTCCCGAAATTTCAGCAGTGTTGATGCAGCTTCATCCACCTGACCGACCCCCAGTTTCACTTCAAACGCACACCATGAGCCGTCCCTGATCTCTACGATGGCATCCACTTCAAGATTGGTGTTGTCACGGTAATGAAATACGGTGCCATCTATGGCGCGCGCATATACGGATAAATCCCGAAACACCAGCGACTCGAACAAAGATCCAAGCAATTTGAAATCCTTGAGCAGACGTTCCGAATTGGTCCCGAGGGCTGCGACCGCAAGAGACGGGTCAGTGAAGTGGCGCTTTGGGCTTTTTCGAAGGATAGACCTGGATCGTAAATGAGGTGACCAGGCGGACTGTTCTTCGAGAATCATCAGTCTGCGGAGTGCAGATAGATAGTCCCGCACAGTATCATCATCCAATGGTCCATCTGCACCACCAGCGTCGGCTGCCAACGTTCTGGCAGTGACGGTAGTCGCCAGGTTTCGAGCCAGAGAGCGAATCACCCTTGCCACATTGTTGGGATCACGGCGCACGCCATCCACGCGAACAATGTCAACTCTTTGGATTTCTTCAAGGTAATCTCTCTGAGCATTTAGTGCTGCTTGATGTGGCAGATCGAGATAACCGGGCCAGCCACCGTTGCACAGGCACTCGACAATCGCGTGAATACTGAGACCGGGATCTATACTGGCTGAAAATCGACCTTCGATTAAATCACGCAGAGAAACTTCGCCAGATGAATAGCCAGACTCCTTCAGGCTCATCGTCTGTAGACGTAGGCGGGAGATTCTGCCCGCACCTGTATGACGTGTGATGTCATCCGCCGGTACGGCCGAACCAGTCAGTATGAACTGACCAACATTTTGTCGCTGATCGACAGCGCGCCGAATATGATTCCAAATAACCGGTTCGATTTGCCATTCATCAATCAACCGAGGGGAGTCTCCCTCAAGCACGAGTGTTGGATCAACGGCAATTGCACGTCTGGCATCTTCGTCCACGTCAAGTAATACTTCGCTTGCGGCTATCTGTCGGGCCAGTTCTGTCTTGCCACAGGCTCTGGGGCCCTCAACGACTACTGCCCCTGTGGCCTGTAAACGTTCCTCCAATTCCAAATCGGCAATTCTGGGATGATACACAGCTGTTTCCCCTCGTTGACCCGGGAATTGTAACAATTGTGACCGGGAATGTGTAACAGAAATAACCCGGATAATATCATGCAAACAACCCGGCAAATGCATTCTTTGGTGAATTCTACACAGCGGTAGTGTGAACTGGAGATACCGGGCGCACTCCATGATTTGTCACAACTTTGTCGCACTCGCAAGGTTGTTGAGGACGACTCATCGTAACCGCAAGATGCGCTATGTGATTGGCTATCTTGTGTGAGCAATATCTGGAATCTGCGTAGCGTTTCTGATATCACAGCCATTCGCGAACGGATGGCCGAAACCAGGCTGGTCCTTCGGTCTAGTGAAGGGCAAACAAAGTAATTAGGGTCGCGATCTGGTATATACCACAGAGGCAAAGCCAGGAGTCATTGAAGATGGTTCTCTATCGTGAGCTGCACCGGCCACAGTTCCACTTTTCGCCCCGGGAAAACTGGACCAACGACCCGAATGGTCTGGTCTACCAGAACGGTGTCTGGCACCTCTTTTTTCAGCACAACCCTGAGGCAACTGTATGGGGGAACATGACCTGGGGCCATGCGGTGAGCGACGATCTCATGCACTGGCGCCAGCTTGAGCACGCCCTTTACCCCGATGAGCATGGCACCATGTTTTCCGGTTCCGCAGTTGTCGACCACGAGAACACAGCGGGCTTTGGCAAGGGCGTTCTGCTTGCTTTCTATACCGCGGCTGGTGAGTACGCGAAACCGAAGCGACCCTATACCCAGTGCCTGGCTTACAGCGTTGACAACGGCAGGCGATGGACCAAGTATGCCGGAAATCCGATCATCCCGTGGATCGAAGCAGCCAACCGGGATCCCAAGGTGGTATGGCGCTCGGGTACCCGGCAGTGGATCATGGCGCTATACCTTGCGGGCGACCGGTACTGCCTGCTGAACTCATCCGATGCAAGGACGTGGACCAGGTTTCAGGAGCTGCGCCTCGAAGGCGTCAGTGAGTGCCCTGACTTCTTTCCATTGACGGATGAATCCGGCACTGAGCGTTGGGTATTCTGGGGCGCCAAGGGGGTTTACCTGGTCGGCAGCTTCGATGGCAGACAGTTCAGTCCTGAAACCGCGGCGCTGATCTGCGAGCGGGGCCGTAACGGCTATGCTGCACAGACTTGGAGCGATGCGCCTGATGGCCGATGCATCCAGATTTCCTGGATGGCCGGTGGTCAGTATCCAGAGATGCCATTCAACCAGCAGATGTCGATTCCGGTGGAGCTTACGCTGGCCGGCTCTGGCAACGAGGTCACTCTGGTACGCTGGCCGGTGAGGGAACTGGATGCCCTGCGTCAGCGAACCATCAGACTTGAACGGCAGTCGATTACGGCTGGCAGTCCCCTGGTTGCGGCGACGGATGCGAAACTCCTTGATGTTTCCTTTACCGTCAGCAGACAGGATGCGAACGCCTTATATGTCATGGTACGTGGCCAACCCTTGGTGTTCGACTGGTCTTCAAAAGAACTCAGATTCACGAACAGTCCATCTCATAAAGTAATGCCCGACCGGCTTCACGTGATGCTGCCTGACGACCCAGGCCTGTCGGTCCGGTTGCTGATTGACACCACATCGGTCGAGGTGTTCATCAATCAGGGCCTGATATCCGCGTCCTTCTGTTTTCTCCCGAACGGCTACGTTGATCCCTTGGTCCTGCAATCCTACGATGGTGAACAGACTGTCGACAACTTTGATCTACACGAAATGGCCTCCATATGGACGTGAGGCATGCCTGCCCACTTCCCAGTCCGTTACATTTCCGTGGGCCAGGAGAACGGCGGCAGCACATCCAGTAAGCGGCCCTCGATATCGCGTTACGGTATGGGAATTAAGGGGACGGTCTACCTAATTCGCTTGCCAGACAATTAAGTGAACTGTCCCCAAGATTCAGAATTAAGGGGACAGTCTACCTAATTCGCTTGCCAGACAATTAAGTGAACTGTCCCCAAGATTCGCTGGAATTCTCCGATGCGGCAGGATGGAAACGGGAGATGTGACCACCTGGCTGAGATCAACGACTCTGACCCCTTGATTCAGGGTGGCAGCCAGGACTTTTAGAGTCATGACTTGCTGTACCAACGTTTTGCTCAGCCAGAAGGGTGCTCAACAGCGGATTTTGAGTTAAATTAGGGTAGTAGTAATTCGTCACTCTCAATATCTCCGAATCATCTAAACAGGTAATCATTCAATGTTAGAAAAAGAGTTCATCAATCCTCATCCTCTGGGTTTCACCAACACCGTTGCCTGCAGCAGCAACGGGATCAAGACTATCTTTATTTCAGGTCAGGTAGGTTACGCCGACGGAAAAGTTGCCGAGTCCTTCGAAGAACAGGCTCGGGTTACCTACGATAATCTGGTCAGAGAATTGCACGCTGCAGGTGCCAATGTTGAAGATGTGGTGAAAATAAACACCTATGTGGTCGATCTGAATCGCGACAAAAGCAAAGCTATCAGAAAGGCAAAAGACAAATACTTTACTCAGGACGATCAGCCCGCGTCTACCATGGTGGGTGTGTCTGCCCTGATCATGGAAGAACTCCTGTTGGAAATTGAAGCCACTGCAGTGATTGAGAGGTAGGCCAAACGATACCGGGCAGCTTGTTTTGAAGCTTGCCCGCACACGGGTAAACCGGCATGGGATGCTGGCATTGGCGTCCTAAGGAGAATTACTGCTCAAGATGCGAGAAGTCCGGATCACGCTTCTCGAGAAAAGCACTGATTGCTTCACGATTGGCGGGGCCGCCGGACAATCTGGCCAACGCCTCGGTCTCTCGAGTATTGGCAGCGTGCATTCCTTCACGATGCGGCGCCATCATCAGCACTTTGGTTTCCAATAGCGATGCCAGAGGCATCTTGGCCAACGTTGCCGCCCGTTGCATGACGCTGTCCATGAACTCGTCGTCCGGGAACAGTTCCAGGACCAGGCCGGCGTCCTTGCACTCGGCCGCACTCATCCACTCGGCGCCGAGCAAGAACCAACTGGCGGCTTGGCGACCCATGATATGGCCGAACGTATAGGTGCTTGCTCCCTCGGCGGTAATTCCAAGAGTTGAAAAGGGACATCGCAGACGAGCGCTCTCAGCCATGTAAGAGATGTCGGCCAGACCGCAAATCGTGGCGCCGATCTCCACGCCAAGACCATTTACGGCGACGATGATCGGTTTCGGGAATTCGATCATCTGATCGACAAACTGTCTGACACCGACAGATCCACCTGGCCGCTTGCTGGGCTGCTGGTCCTTCTGGCTAAGGTCCGCGCCCGCGGAAAACGCTCGTCCCGCTCCGGTGATCACAATCACCTTAACGGAATTGTCATCGCAGGCATCGGTAAGTGCATCGCTCAGCCCTTCCCAGATCGCCTGATTGAACGCATTCAGTGAATCAGGTCTGTTGAGAGTCAAGACTCTGATGTAGTCGTTAGTGTCTGTTAGTACCATATGTACTCCTACTCTGGTTTGGAAATTGAGTCGCCGGCCAATGCGTCACGAATGTCAAAGGTGATTCCATTCTCCTCTACGGCAATGTGGAGGTGACTGAATTGTACCCCTATTGGACGGTTACTGTCCTACCCCTCAACTGTCTGAAAATCCTCTTACCAGACATCGCGGCGTAAGAGCTGTGAACAAGTATCCGGATCGTGAAGCGTTGATTTCATGTCATCAACAGCTGTGATACAGCTATAGCATTGGCGGCGGAATAGGGCAGTCACGTACCTACATGACACTGCTCAAGAAAGCTCATCTGGGTGAGGTGAGCGTGACTGTGTGACCTCAAATACTGAAGAGCATGTGCCGCGAGAAGGGTATACTCCTATTGGAATAGATGAGTGAGAAGCGACACGGCTTGGAGGTGATATGAAACGCAAACGCATTATCATCATGGGTGCAGCGGGCAGGGATTTCCACAATTTCAACCTGCTCTTCAGGCAGGACGCGACCTCGGAAGTGGTAGCCTTTACAGCAACACAGATACCCGATATTGAAGACCGGGTATACCCGAGGCAACTCACCGGGCAGCTCTATCCCGAGGGCATTCCAATCTTCCACGAGGCCGATCTGGTGAACCTGGTCAAGGAACACAAGGTCGATGAGGTCGTATTCTCATATAGCGACGTCTCCTATGAGACCGTCATGCATAAGGCTGCCATAGTGAACGCCGCCGGTGCGTCCTTTGTCCTACCGGGTGTGAATAGGACCATGCTATCGAGCACTAAACCAGTCGTTGCTCTCTGTTCGGTGCGTACCGGTTGCGGCAAAAGCCAGGCTGCCATGCGTGTAGCAGCGATTCTAAAATCCATGGGCAAGAAGCTTGTGGTGGTGCGTCACCCGATGCCGTACGGCGACCTCCTGGCTCAGAAGTGCCAGCGGTTTGAAACATACCAAGACCTGTCACGGCATGGCTGCACCATCGAGGAACGTGAGGAGTCTGAACCGCATCTGGCGATGAACTCGGTCGTCTATGCGGGAGTTGACTATCAGGAGATCCTCTCTGCAGCTGAGCAGGAGGCAGACGTGATCATCTGGGACGGCGGCAACAATGACACGCCGTTTTTTGAACCCGATCTGCACATTGTCGTGGTTGATCCGCTACGTCCCGGGCACGAGCTGAGTTACTGCCCGGGTGAAACCAATCTGCGCATGGCGGACGTCATCCTGATCAATAAAGAGTTCAGTGCCAACATTGAAGATATAGAGACAGTAAAGGAGAACATACGCAGTGCCAACCCGGACGCTGTGACCATCGATGCTTCCTCACCGTTACATGTGGAAGATCCGAGCGTTATTACAGGAAAGCGTGTATTGGCCGTGGAAGACGGGCCGACGTTGACGCACGGGGAGATGCAGTACGGTGTCGCTGTACTCGCCGCCGAGAGACATGGCGCAGCACAATTGGTAGATCCCCGACCCTATCTGGTCGGCACCTTGAAGGAAACATTCGAACGCTACAAAGGCATTGGCATTCTGTTACCTGCTGTGGGATACAGTGATCAACAGATTGCGGATCTCGAAAGGACCATCAACGACACAGAGTGCGATGCAGTCATCATTGGAACACCGATTGATCTGCGCAAACTCATCACCATCAACAAGCCGGTAGTGCGGGTGACCTATGAGATCCAGGAAATTGGCAAACCAGACTTAAGGGATGTGCTCCAGAGATTCCAGTAAAGAAGCTAGATACTGCGGTATACGACTATGAGGACCAAAGCGGTCGCAGACTCTGTTGCTGTAATCGCGCTAGGCGGCAATTCCATCACGCGCGAATTTGAAGAGGGGAACTTTCTTAACAATTCGCCAATACCCGTCGCAGTCTCAAAAGTACCATAGATCTTATTAAGGCTGGGTTTCGGGTTGCAATCCACGGCAACGGGCCCAGGTAGGTAACGCGCTCATCCGTGTCGAGGAAACAAGACATATGGTGATTCCCTTACCGCTCCGGATCGTAGTGGCCGATCTGCAGCACGGCATGGGGTACATGATTCAGCAGTGCCTACAGAACAAACTGAAGAAGGAAGGCATTCAGCCACTGTTGACACAGGTCGTGGTGAAAAAAGATGACCCATCCATATTGAACCCCAGTAGATTCGTTGGGTCATACATCAGCAAAGAAATGGTCGAGCATGTCGTTAAGAACCGTGGCTGGGTTGTCAAAGAGGATTCCGGCCGCGGCTATCGCCTGGTAGTCTTGGCGGATAACCTGTCTGCACTCTTGGCCGCGAGGCCTGCGTGCAAAGCGGGTCAAGATATCGTAGATCCTTTTCTATGTGGTTTTCTTGTGGCTCAGGCACTATCCCGTTCCTTTCTGTTACAGACTCGCCTCGTCGCACCCGTTGGGAGCCGTGTGCTGCTCGTTACTTCACCAGGTTGTTCGAGAGATTGATGATTGAGTCCTGAACATTGGTCAGGATGGCACAGCCTGATCGGAACCCCGGTTGGCCCGCTTATCTGCGCTGAATTCCGTCATGAAGTCATCTCCTCTTCTCTCTCATCAAAGGACAACCGACTCAAGGGAATCGAGTTCGCGACGGCCCCTCAACGACTGAGTAGTTTGTAATCGCCGCCCACGGCGGCGATATTAATCGAACGGCTGATCTCGACCATAAAGCGCTGCAGATAGTTGGGCCCGCCTGCTTTTGGCCCGGTTCCTGACAATCCAAATCCGCCGAATGGCTGAGTGCCCACCACGGCGCCGATCATATTTCTGTTCACGTAGACATTGCCGGCATTCACCTCCTGCTCAATCAGTTGACAGAAATGCTCATTGCGACTGTGCACGCCGAGAGTCAAGGCAAATCCTGTTTGATTGATCTCGCTAATCACTCTCGTGATCTCCTCCGGCCGGTAACGAATTATGTGCAGGATCGGACCGAAGTGCTCATCCTTGAGCTTGGAAATGCTGTCGATTTCATATGCACAGGGCTCGACGAAATAGCCGTCGGTGAGGCGGGCAGTGTGATGGCGGTCCGCCCTCGCCACCAACGTGCCGATTTCGTCCAGATGGCTGATGTGAGCTAAGAGCGATGCCTCGGCGTCCGCATCGATCACCGGCCCAACGTCGGTGGCGAGCTTGCTAGGGTCACCTACCGACAACTCCCTTATGCCGCCTGCCAGCAGTTCTATGACAGTATCTGCACTGCTGTCCTGCAGGTACAGCACCCGCAGTGAAGAACACCTCTGCCCGGCGCTGTTGAAGGCGGAATGGAGTACGTCCTTAACCAGCTGTTCCGGCAGAGCGGAACTGTCGGCGATCAGAACATTCTGTCCACCAGTCTCTGCAATTAACGGGATCAGCGCTCCGCTTCTCGCTGCCAACTGTCTGTTTATGACCTGTGCCGTGTGGCAAGATCCTGTAAAGACCACGCCGGCAATATCCGGGTGAGCCAGTAAATCCGGTCCAAGTTTTTCACCATCGCCAGGAACGAATTGGACCACGCTGGTGGGAATCCCCGCTTCGTACATGAGCTGCAAGATACGATAGGCGACCAGTGAGGTCTGTTCAGCCGGCTTGGCGATCACAGTGTTTCCCGTGACCAGTGCGGCTGCTATCTGCCCCAGGTAGATAGCAATCGGGAAGTTCCAGGGACTGATGCAGAGAAAAACGCCGCGGCTTTGAAAGTAGAGTTCGTTCTTCTCTCCTGTTGGACCGGGAAGCAGCCCGACTTCACCCAACCGTCTTGCCTGAGCTGCGTAGTACCGGCAGAAGTCAACGGCTTCTCGGATTTCGGATATGCAATCCGGCAGCGTTTTTCCCGCTTCCAGACAGGTCAGAGCAATCAGCTCCGCCCTGTTGGCCTCGAGAAGGTCGGCTAATCTGTCGATAATCCGGCAGCGCTCCGCAACCGATTCACTCCGCCATGCCGGGAAGGCTTTGCCGGCATCCTCGATCGCGTCCGCCAGCATGTCGGCGGGCGTATCGACGACGGTGCCGATGCTCTGTCCGCCACCATGTGGAGGATGGATCGCTCGCTGTTTGATACTGTCGTCAAGGACTGAGCGCAAACCTTCAAAAGGTGTGGACTTGATGTAGGGGGATGCATGCCACTCACGCTGCCATTCGCTGCGTAATTCAGCGAGTAGCTTATCCCGCTGGCAAACCGATCTGAGATTTATGCCGGAGGAGTTGATTCGATCCGGCCGATAGAGATGGACCGGCAGTGGGATGGGCTTGCTTTCGTCATTCGCCAGCTCGGTTGGGTGGACGACTAACTGTTTTACCGGGGTGGATGAAGCGAGCTGATTGACAAACGAAGCGTTGGAAGCATTCTCCAGCAACCGCCTGATCAGGTAAGGCAGCAACTCCTTTTGATGTCCTATTGGTGCGTATATACAGCAATTGATGTCGGGAAATTTCTGCAGTATGCAGTCGTACAGAAGCTGTCCCATACCGTGCAGTCGCTGGAATTCAAACGAGACCGGGTTTGGATCCTGCTGCACCCAGTGCAATATACTGGCCACTGCGTGTACATTGTGGGTGGCAAATTGTGGGTAGAACACATCCGTGTTATTGAGCAGAAATTTCGCGCCGGCTAAATAGGCGATGTCGGTATACGGTTTTCTGGTGTAAACCGGATATTCTGACAAGCCCAGACTTTGTGCGTGTTTGATCTCTGCGTCCCAATAGGCTCCTTTAACCAGTCTGATTCCCATACGACCACCGTTAAGCTCGGCAAGGGCCTTTAGATATTCCAAGACGGCGATGGCTCTGCAGGAATACGTCTGCACAGCCAGCCCAAAGTCCTGCCATCCTCTGCACACGCCGTCTTTGATGATCCTTTCGACGAGTAGCAGCGAAAGCTCAAGTCGGTCGATCTCTTCCGAGTCTATCGTGACGCTCACATTTCTCTGCCGTGCCATTTCCAGTAATTCACACAGGCGCGGCAGAAGTTCATCCATAATCCGGTCCTGCTGTAACACATCGTATCTGGGGTGTAGTGCGGACAATTTGATGGAGATCGCACCTTTATCTGCTTGTCCAACATGTCGTATCACGTCCTTGTAAATTTCAAAAAAGCGATCCGCATCTTCCATGGAGAGAGCTGCTTCTCCCAGCATGTCGTATGAGTAGGAGTAGTCGAGTTTCTCTTTGCCCGCTCTTGCATCCGCTTCCTTCAGGTTTTCCCCCAAGACAAAGTGTTGGCTAAAGACATTCAAACCGATATCGAGGGCGATCCGAATTGCAGGTTCGCCGATTTTCTCAATGAGTTCGGAAAGCCAGGGAGCTGCCGTCTTGCTCTTGGTATCCAGCATCGACGTTGTGAATAGCAGTGCTCTGGTGGAAGAATTGACAAGGGGCGACAAGCTGTGACCGATATGATTGCTCCAGTCCACGCCCGATAGTTTGGACCTGATCAGCGCTTCCTTGGTCTCTTCATCCGGGATTCGGGCGAGGGCCTCGGTCAACGTCATGAGTCGCACGCCTTCGAGGGTATCCAGGCGGTATTCTGCCATAAATGCTTCAAAACCGCGGTTGAAGTCTGGATGGGATCTGACCTGCTCAATCAGATCCGCGCTGGTAGCGCGAATCTGCATGTCTTCAGTTTCGGTCGGCTTGACTTCATCGATGAAACTTTGGATCGAGCTCTCTTCAGGGACAAGGTAGGATCGGTAGATTTTCTCCTTTAACTGGTGCAAATCCTTTGCCGGTTCTGACGTACTTGCATGGCCATTCATCGTCTAATCCTTCAGCTACTTCCCTGCTCCTATTTTAGCAAATTTGCGCTGCTTAGCGGAGCAAAACGAGACCTCTGCAGGGCCAAAACCTGCACATTCTGCGGGGGATAGGGGTGGACGGCTGACTACTGGAATTGATCGCTATCCGTGTCTATTCCAGGTTCTTCCTCGTCTTGGAGTTCGTCGTCTTCGTCCGACGCCGCCACCTCTGCAAGCACCTTGTCGTCGAGCATTTCGCCCGAGAGTTCCGCTGCGATGCGACTGTCCTGAAACTGCAATTCGTGCAGCGTGTAGTAGATGCCCTGCAACGCAATCAGCTCGTCGTGGGTTCCGTATTCGCGGACCTTGCCATGGTGCAGGACAAGTATCGTGTCGCATTCCTGAATGGTCTGCAATCTGTGTGCGATCACGATGGAGGTACGCCCTTGCATGATGCGGTGCAGGGCTTCCTGAATCACCAATTCCGTGGCCGTATCGATACTCGCGGTGGCTTCATCCAGAACCAGAATCTCCGGGTCCACGGCGAGGACCCGGGCAAACGCCAGCAGCTGTCTCTGTCCCTGGGACAGGTTCTGACCACGTTCCGACAGGTAGGTCTCAAATCCCTCGGGCAGCTCTCGAATGAATCGATCCGCATTGACCATTCGGGCGGCTTCCCTGGCCGTCTCTTCAGTGATAAGGGGATTGTTAAGCGTAATGTTATCCATCACCGTGCCGGAGAAGATATGGAAATCCTGCAGCACGATGCCGATGCGTTGTCTGAGATCGGCGGAAGCCACGTGGTTAACGTCGACGTCGTCCAGAAACACGTTGCCGTCGTCAAAGTCATAGAATCTCGCCAACAATTTGATCAAGGTGCTCTTGCCGGAGCCGGTTGGGCCGACGATGGCAAGTTTTTCTCCAGCCTTCACCTTGAACGATACATCATGCAGCACCTCGTTACCCATGTAGTACCCAAAGGACACGTCACGGAACTCCAGTTCCCCGTGGATACTGTCCGGTAGTGGGATCGGGTCGGCAGGCTCCTTGGTGCTCTCATCCCAATCGATGGCCTGAAAAATGCGCTCGCCGGAAGCCATGGCACGAAACAGGGTATTGAACTGAGCGCCCACCGCCTGTACCGGGCCGATCATCATGCCGATCAGCTGCGTAAAGACAACCACGGAGCCGAGAGAAATCTCGTCCTGAATAACCTGGCCCCCGCCGTACCAGATGATCAAGGCAGTAGCCAGTCCAATGAGGCTGTTGTTGAAAGCGTTGTAAACGGTCTCCAGATTCATGGCATGGATTTGATAATCACGGTGCGCCAGGTTGCGCTCACCGAATTGTTCGGCGTTCAAGTCTTCCCGGCCTGACAGTTGCACCACTTCCATGCCAATCAGGTTCTCCTGCATATACTGGTTGATATTGGAGACTGCATTTCGAACGTTGCGATAGGTGTCGCCAAGTACCCGACGAAAATAGGAGGTGGCCACGGCAACGACGGGGAGGAACAATATGGTTATGCCGGTCAGTGCCGGGCTGATCGCCCACATCAGGTACAGTGCCAGAAAGAAAGGTACGAACTCACCGGCCAGCACCAGCACTCCGGTGAGCAATTCGATCAGGGCTTCGACGTCGTTGGTCAAACGTGTCATGACCCTGCCCACCGAAACATGGTCATAGAAGGACATGGGTTTGGTTTCGAGTTTGCGAAACAGTTCGCTGCGCAAATCCCTAAGTGCCTGCAGTGTCGAACGTGACAACAGCAATCGATGTGCATACCGGGCCAGAGCGGTTGAAAGTACCAGGAAGGCATACACAAATACCGCAGAAAGTAATGGCGATGCACCGGTCAAACTGGACACACCGTAGACCAACTCTCCCATGCCGAAATCGGGTAGTTCCTCTGATTTAGGGTCCGGCAGCAATATGGTGTCGATGACGACACGGCCCGTCACCACTGGTTGGAGTACGCCAACGGCCGCTGCGGCAAGGGTCAGAATGATGGCGATTGTCAGCGTGAACTTGTAGGGCTTAAGCCATCCGAACAGGCGCATGAACATGCTCACGTTCAATGCCTGATGTGTCAGCTGCGCGTCGAATGCGGAATAGTCCCGCTGTGGCTTGCCTGATTCTTTGATTGCCGGATCGTTCATCCGGACACCACCTCGACTTCGATGTCGAGATCCCTCAGCAAGGCGGCCTTGCGTTTGCGATCCTGATCCTGATTGCTCTGCACGGCCTCCAGATTGGCGTAGTAGCCGTTGTGTGCCATGAGTTCGGCGTGGTTACCCGACTCGACAATCCTGCCCCTGTCCATCACGAAGATACGATCCGCGTGCCTCGCGGTGGATACGCGATGGGAAATCAAGAGCGTCGTTCGTCCCTTGCGAATACTCTTCAGGCGCCTGAGTATGCGTTCCTCGGTCCTCGTGTCCACGCTCGAGAAACAGTCATCCATGGCCAGAACCGCAGCGTCCCGTATCAGCCCCCGGGCAAGGGTGGCTCTCTGTTTTTGCCCGCCGGACAGGGTGATGCCCCGTTCGCCGACGATGGTGCCCATGCCATCGGGAAATTCTTCGATGGCTTCCACCAGTTCCGCCAGTTGTGCCGCTGTGTCGATCGGCGGTTGATCCCGCTCCGGATTGTCGTAGGTAAGATTGTCACGAATCGAGAGCGAGAACAGGAACGGGTCCTGAGGGATCAACGCGATCTGGGATCGCAGTTGCTCCAGCGGGTAACCACGAATGTCGACATTGTCGATAAATAGCGTTCCCGGTTGTGGGTCATTGAACCGCACCAGAGACTTGAGCACGGTCGACTTGCCGCAGCCGATACGGCCGAGGAACGCCACCACCTCCCCGGCAGCGATGGACAATGAGATATCGCTGACCACGTCTTCGCCCGCGCCGGGATACCGATAGGTGAAGTGCTTGAAGGCGATCTCACCGATCATCTTCGTGGGCGCGTGGGCAACCGGGTTGCTTTGGATCTCAGGCTGGTAATCCAAGACCTCGAACAGACGTTGGGTGGCCGCTGCGGCACTGGTAAACGACGACAGCCACCCACCGAGGCTACCGATGGGACCTGTGACCATATGCATGTATGCGAAGAAAGCGACAAACGTGCCGACGCCAATCTGCCCGGTGAGGACCTGCTGACCACCGTAACCGAGGATTATCAACGTGGAAGAGATGGTTACGAACGGCATCACCAGGTTCATTTTGGCGCGGTATTTGGCCGTTCGGTAAATCAAGCTCGCATAACGGGTACTGATATCTTCGAACCGCTCGATTTCCTGCTTCTCCTGGGCCATGGCCTGTACCGTGCGGATGCCGTTGAGGTTTTCCGAGGTAAAGGAGGTGACGTCATCCATAGCCTGGCGCTGTTCTCTGACGAGGGGAAACAATCTGCGTGACATGGTGATGCCGAGATAGGCGACCAGGGGTGTGGGTATCAATACCAGCAGGGTCAGCTTCGGCGACAGGAACAGCATGTAGCACAGTCCCACCAGGATAGAGAACGCGAAGGTCAGCACCTGCACCCAGCCATAGGCCACAACGCTCCGTACCATGGCGATGTCGCCCGAGGACCTGGCCATCACATCGCCGGTTCCAAACTGATTGAAGAAGGCGGATCCCATGGTCTGAACATGGCTGAAGTAACGCTTGCGGATGTCGTAGGAGGTAGCGATCGCGACCCGCCGCAACAAGCGACTGGAGAAGATCGAGATGACCGATCTGACCAGCACCACGCCAAGAATTCCCATCACCGGCAGCAGGATGTCAGGGTCCCCCAACGCCAGGGAATCGATGGCGCTCCTCATAAACATGGGAACCTGCGCCTCACACAGGCGGGAGGCCAAAATCCCGGTAATCCCGAGGATGATCCAGGAGCGGTAGGTAAAAGCGTAAGGAAGAAGACGTTTTAGATGGGCCAGGTGTTTGAGAGAGGGTCGGGCCCGCACGATGCGTTGACGACGATAAACAGGGGCTGTGTATTGACCAAACTGGGCCATATGATGACGATGCCTGATTTAGCGATCAGGCGGATGTCCTCCTTTGTCACGGTTGATTGACGAGGCCCTCCTGGCTTCGTGCGGGCGACTGATGCATCCGGGTGTCTTCCAATTGAAGCAAAATCCGGACCCAAACGCAAAAGCGATGGAGTGAACGGTATGGATCTACCGTAGGGTGAATGCCGCTTCACCTGAAAAACAAGAGCGCATCGGTGCGGCTTGAAGCCTGGACAAAGCCAAGCTCAAACGTGGTATCTTGCTCATCAATTTAGGGTCGATCGGACAGCGGGGTTCAAGGCAAGGAATATGGGTAGAAGGAGATATGTGATCGTTGGCACGGGCGGCAGGTACGCCATGTATCTGCGATCGATCATCAAAGACTACAACGACCGTGCTGAGGTGGTTGGACTATGTGACAGCAACAGCCATCGACTTCAAGTAGCCGCTGAACTGGCTGTCAAGTATGGTGGATCAACTGTGCCTACGTTTGCCGCTGACGAGTTTGAGCGGATGATCGAAGCGACCTCGCCGGACTGTGTCATCGTGACCTGCATCGATCGCAGCCATCATCGATACATCGTGGCGGCCATGGACATGGGCAGGAACGTCATCTGCGAAAAACCACTGACCATCGATGCAGAGAAATGCCAGGCGATCCTGGATGCCATCGAGAGGACGGGTCGCAAGCTCACCATTACCTTCAACTACCGTTATGCGCCGCGTAACAGCAAGGTCAAAGAGTTGCTGATGAAGAACATCGTCGGCGAGATCAAGTCAGTTCACTTTGAGTGGTTGCTGGATACGAGGCATGGGGCGGATTATTTCCGACGTTGGCATAGGGACAAACTCAATTCCGGAGGCCTGATAGTGCACAAGGCAACGCACCACTTCGATCTGGTGAATTGGTGGATCGACAGCAGGCCCAAGCAGGTCTTCGCCTTCGGTGACCTGGTGTTTTATGGCCGGGCCAACGCCGAGTCCCGTGGCGTAACCAAATTCTACGCGCGCGGTACCGATGACAAGATTGCCGAAGGTGATCCATTTGCGCTCAATCTCAAGGATTCTAAGCGGCTCAAACAGATCTACTACGACGCCGAACACGCCGATGGGTATCGACGCGATCAAAGTGTTTTCTCCGATGGCATCTCCATTGAAGATGACATGGCTGTAATGGTGCGATACCACAGTGGCGCCACCATGAGCTACCATCTCACTGCGTACTCGCCTTGGGAGGGTTACCGGGTTGCCTTTAACGGTACGGAAGGCAGGCTCGAATACGAAGTCCATGAGAATAGTTACATCTCCGGCGGAGACGACGATGCCAATCAGCCGGACATGCGGGATCACGCAGATATTCATGAACCCGCCAGAATTCTGGTGAGACCGCACTGGAGTAAACCCTATGAGGCAACACTGGAAAGTCAGAGCGAAGGTGGACATGGCGGCGGCGATGCCCGTCTGCTTGAAGATCTGTTCGCGCCGGGCAGAGACGATCCGTTAGGAAGAGCTGCGGATCACATCGACGCTGCAAATTCCATCTTGACCGGTATTGCAGCCAATCTCAGCATGCGCACCAACCTGCCCATCGATACAGACGATCTGATCTCGTTTAAGTGACCGGTGTGTATGCGTTTGTATCCATCTGCTCAATTGTCTGAGCAGCATTACTCACCCTCTCGATCTGATTGCAGGAGACGATTAGAATGGTCGCCTGGTGCGTCAGTGACAGCAAATCTATATGGTGGGAAGCGCGCAAATGAAACTCTATGCCCGTCGCAGTTCCTCGAATTCCCAGAAGGTTCTCTGGTTCCTGGGTGAACTGGAATTGGAGTACGAGTTTATCGATACAGGAGGTGCCGCGGGGGGTTTGGATGCACCGGAGTATCTGGCGATGAATCCAAACGGAACCGTACCCCTTATTCTGGATGACGATCTTCCGGTGTGGGAGTCTCACAGCATACTTCGCTACTTGGCTGCCACCTACGGTGCGAAGAAATACTGGCCCCAGGATCCGGTCGCGCGAAGTCGCATGGATCGCTGGATGGACTGGTCCCAGGCCCAGTTCGACGCAGCGTTTATGGGACTTTTCTGGGGATATTATCGAACGCCGCAGGAGCGCCGCAATGCAGCGGAGAACCAACGTCGCGTTAGCCAATGCCAGCGGCTGACGCACATTCTGGATGGCCAACTGTCTGAATTCGATTATGTGGCCGGGAACGAACTGACCCTGGCAGACATTCCTGCCGGGGCACTGATGTACCGTTACGTACATCTTGATGTTACGGGGGATCTACCGGAGAACGTGGCCGCGTGGTATGAACGCCTCAGCGAGCGAGTTGCCTTTCAGGACCACATCATGCGCCCCTTTGACGAACTGAAGGGTCGCTTGGCGTACTAGACGCACGGCTTGGACAGAGGGCCCTGACGCCGGTCAAAAACCCATTAGCTTGGCGTAACGATTTCGGTGGAAGGCCTGGTTACCAAAAGTGGCTTCTACGACCCGGGCCCGCTTCAGGTAGAAACCGGCATCGAACTCATCGGTCATGCCGATGCCGCCGTGCATCTGAATCAATTCGTTCGACGTGTGATGCATAAAATCACCGGCCTTGCACTTGGATAGAGAACACAATCGATCGATGTCTTCAGCCCCCTCGTCGATCGCTGTCAAGGCTGCTTCTACGCAGGAGCGGGCCAGTTCCATTTCGGTGAACAGTTCCGCGGCACGATGTCCCAGTGCTTGAAACGAACCGATAACCTGACCGAATTGCTTGCGGGTCTTGAGATATTCGATGGTCATGTCAAACGCCTGGGCGGCTGTTCCCAGCATCTCTGCAGCAAGACCCGCTCGAGCGCGATCGAGCGTGGCATCCAGCAAGGCGTACCCTTGATCCACCTGGCCAAGCACAGCGTCGCTATCGACCTTAACGCTATCGAACTCGATATTCGCATAACCGCGGCTGTCAACGGTCTTGAGGGGAGCGCGGCTGATGCCCTGCGCATCTGCCGGGACGACAAAGAGCGTGATGCCGGCGGCGTCACCGGGGGAACCGCTGGTGCGCGCAGCCACGATCAACGCCGTGGCCACGGCGCCTTCAAGTACAAACGCCTTGGTGCCGGTCAATGTAAACACGTCACTGGTTTTCTCCGCCGAGAGCGCAGTATCTTCCGGTGCATGGCGCGGACTTTCATCAACGGCCAGCGTCAGGATGGAGGTGCCGTCAACGATTCTTGGAAGCCAACTCTGCTTCTGTGCATCGTTGCCTCCCAACAGGATCGCTGAAGCGCCCACCAGTGCAGATGCGAGTAGCGGCGATGCAGTCAGCTGTCGACCGGTTTCCTCGAGCACCACCCCAAACGTCAGGTTGCCAAGGTTGGACCCGCCGTATTGCTCAGGAATGATGATACCCGTCCAGCCCATATCGACCATCGCCGACCATGTCTCCGCGGTGAGACCACTGGATTTACCATCGTCACGCAGTTCGCGGAATTTTTGTACCGGTGTCTGCTCGGTAACCCAGGATTTAGCCTGGTCCTTAATCATGGATTGTTCTTCGGTAAATGCTGCCATTGTCTTTACTTCCTTAGGATTGTGTAATCAGCCACGCTTAGTCAGCCACGTTCTTTAGCCACGCTTGGTCAGCCACGCTTAGTCAGCCACGCTGTGTCGTTTCGGGCAGACCGAGGATGTTTTTGGAAATGATGTTGTTCTGTATTTCAAAGGAGCCACCGTAGATGGACATGGCTTTGCCGCTAAGCCAACCACGCACCGTTGCCAGCTCTTCCCCATTGAAACCATCACCTTCCCATCCGACACCTTGATAGCCCATCATTTCCACGGTCAATTCAGATCGCATCTGTGCAACGTTCGTTGCGGAGTTCTTCAGAATCGATGCAGTGGCGGTTACCTGAATGTTGCCCCGTGCTTCAGCTGCAATCCGCTGTAGGGTGAGGGCGTGCGCTTTGGCATCCATTAGATGACCGGACAGCCGTGATCGCAGATCCGCATCCGCCAGGCATCCGTCGGCATCTGTACCCACGTAGCGCTTGGCCAATTCCTGAAAGGACTCTCTGGGACCGGCATTTCTTTCGTTGCCGGTGCCTGTCTGACTGGCGCGCTCGTGTTGCAGCAGTCGTTTGCCCACGGTCCAGCCATCGTTCAGCGGACCAAGCAGGTCGTTTTTCTCGGCACGTGCGTCCGTGAGGAAGGTCTCGCAAAATGGCGAGGCACCTGCGATGAGTTTGATCAGACGTGTCTGTATGCCGGGCTGATCCATCTTGATCATCATGAAGCTGATGCCATCACGCTTCTTGGCGCTGGGATCGGTACGCACCAGCGCG
This sequence comes from Pseudomonadales bacterium, assembly GCA_030749725.1. Lineage (GTDB taxonomy): Bacteria > Pseudomonadota > Gammaproteobacteria > Pseudomonadales > Azotimanducaceae > JASMJM01. The sequence goes on from JASMJM010000049.1 coordinate 21,887, forward strand.
CCGCACCACTGTGAGATATCTGCACCGGATGTCCAGGTTTTTTGGCCGTTGACAATCCAGTAGTCGCCGTTGTCTTCAGCTTTGGTTGTCAGCGATGCCAGGTCAGATCCGGCATTCGGTTCGGAGTAACCCACGCACCAGCAAACTTCGCCACGACAAAGAGGGCGAATATGGCGCTGCTTTTGATCCTCCGTACCGTACTCCAGTATGGTCGGGCCGACCATGGTGACGCCCATGCCGGCGAGGGCGGCAATCGGGTTGAAGGCGCCAGCGGCATTCATTTCCTCTTGCAGTACCCTGGCCTCGTAGTGATTGAGACCGCCGCCGCCATACTCGCTCGGCCAGGTCGGCGTGCCCCAGCCCTTCTCGCCGAGGCGCTTGCGCCAGGTGAGTGCATCGCCTTCAAGCTGATTGCGGCTCTCGCCCACTCCAAGCACGGCGTTGGCTTTGCCCGACAGGGATGGAGGGAAATTCTCGTCCAGCCACGCCCGCGCCTCCGCGCGAAAAGCTACCAGTTCGTCGCTTACTGCTGCCATTTCTGTTTCTCCGTGTCCTTACTAAGATATGTGTACGGAGGATGTCAGAAAAACCCATAGCTGGCGAGAGGAAAAGAGAAAAAAGACGCGCTTCGTTGCATGGCGAAGGGATGGTGGAATCGGAATCAGTACCGAAGTGGTTGCTCCACCAGCAGGCGCCTGAGTGCTCGATGAGTCAGAAGCCGACGTGATTGAATCAGCCCGGCGGTTCAGCGATCAAAGGTTGCCGAGGTCACAGCAATAACCAAAACGCCCAAAGACAGAGCCCCAGAGTCACCAGAAAGCCTACCCACGAGGCCGTCACCGGTAGATCGAGCGGACCGATGACGAATTCCCAGGAGTTGATTGCGCGAACGAGATGAATGAGGGACACGACGCCGAATACCAGTCCCGCTACCAGTAAGAACCCTTGCACGCTGGTGTCTTCCATTGCTTCGAACTCCGTTGTGATGGACCAGGACCAGTATATCCAATCGTCACCGGGGGCGCCTTTCTGTTGCACCCTCTATTGACTGACCAGGCAGGAAGACAGGCCAGGCCAGCGCCGCTCAACATTGCTTCCCCCTGATGCATCCGTTATGGTATCGATCAGCACCTCTATGAACGAACTAACAGTGTACCACTGTAAAACTCAGTCAATCCCAGTCCTCCATTCACGAATCCGGTCTGCGCAATTCACGCAAGAAACTACGTAAGCGGCTTTCACGGATAGCGGATCCAGTGTTCCTACACGTATCAGGAGTTAACTATGTCTTTTGAAGACATTGCAGAGATGCAGTTGTTTGGCAATCAGCTCGTCAACGTCGCTGACCTTGGTGAACTGGTCATGCGGTTTAGCATCAATATTCTGGTTGTCTATGTCATTGTGCGAAAGATATTCTATAGACATCAGGACGACATCGACTACCAGTTCTCCTATTTTCTAGTCAACATTTGCGTGTTTCTGGTCTGCATCCTGTTGAGCAATATGCAACTGCAGATTGGCTTTGCGTTCGGGCTGTTTGCTGTTTTCGCCATTCTCCGGTACCGAACCGAACAGATACCCATTCGTGAAATGACCTATCTTTTCATCGTCATCATAGTGGCAGTCATCAATGCGCTAACACATGAGTCCGTCAGCCTCATGGAAACGGCATTCAGCGATCTGGTTATCGTGGGCAGCATATTCGTGTTGGAGTACAACTGGTTTTTGCAGCGCTATCCTGTCAAAGAAATCAGATATGAGAAGATGGAGCTGATAAGGCCGGACAAACATGACTTGCTACTTGAGGATCTCAAAGAGCGGACCGGTTTGAACGTGCAGAAGGTCGAAGTAGTCAGCATTAGCTTCGTCACCAATTCCACACGCCTTAAGGTCTACTATAGCGAGACGGCAGGTTCAGCAATCTGGCCCGTTTTGCTGCTCGTCCCGTTTCTATTCCCCTTCGAGGATGTTACGGCCGCTGAAGTCAAGCAGTCCAGTCTGCAGATCAGGAGCGATGTCAGCATCGAACACAATGACAATGTGTTCCGCCTGACCTCTGATCGGCGATCGAGGCTGTCGTCTCCCGATCCCCGAGACACTGCAAGCGGCCGTTTTGCTGACATGGAGGCATCTTCAGATATGATGCTCTCAGCCAACGTCCAGCTCGATTACGAAAATGAGAGGCTCCTGGGGCGCAAGAGCAGTGTTGTTGGAGAGTTGGCATACCTTCGCTTCCAAGATAACGATGAAGCAAGCTACTTTGCAGGTGAACTGGCGCTGACTAAGGGTTTTGGCAAGAGCAGCCGTCTGCAGGCCAGGAGCGAATTCACCATCGATCGTTTTCGCAAGAACTACCTCAGTGAAGCCACCGACGCAAATGCCAATGGTAATATTTCCCTCGGCGAACGACGCTACGCTGCGGGCATCTACGATGACGTAGAAGCATCACTGGCCTATCGACATCGAATTCGCCGGCGTGAGAAAACGGAGACGTCACCGGCTCGGGATGTCGACCTTCACGTTGCCGTTGGCAGGCTCTATCGGGGTTATGACGAGCCGTTCCACAATCGTGACCGCCGAGGAATGTATGGCGAAATCCGGTTGGACCTCGAGGTTAACTCGATGCTCACTTTGGAGTTCGCATATCGGCGTGACGATATTACCAGCCCGGGGAGACGTGAGGTGCTGCTGCTCGATGAAAGCCCGTCCGGATTTGATCTGGATATTAATGGCGATGGTGCGATCAAGAAAAACGCACCTTTGTTGACCATCGTAGACCGGTCTCGGATCAGAGACACGTTTAGAATCGAGTCAACCTGGGATTTCAACAGCAATTGGCGGGCCCGGCTCGAGTATCGCCGGCGACAGTCTGACTTTTCAAGCGACAATCCGTTTGACGTCGATCACTATACAAGTGAAGAGACTCAGGAACGCGTGACTGCCAGCGTACGCTGGCGGTTTGAGAAACGCTGGTTTGTGAGCGGCAAGTATCAGTACACGTCTGGCGAGGACTTTGAAAACCTGGGGATCGACGAAGAGGATTACCGGCAGAGACGCATTACCGTTACGATCCAACACCGCTTTCAATGAGCCAGACGTGCATCGCTTGGCAACTACTAATTTCTTGGCTTACTAACGCACACAAGTGCTAACGGAGAATTCATGGCAACAATGAACTTCTGCCCGCGTTGTGCGAGCGAATTGACGATAAAGAACGATGGTGGGCGTGACCGTCAGGCCTGCCCTGATGGAGCATGTGGCTTTGTGCACTTTGGCGACTTTTCAATCGGTTGTGCCGGCGTCGTGTTGCGCCAGGAGTCCGGCATGGTAAAAGCGTTGCTGGTGCAGCGGGGTCAGAATCCGTTTGCAGGATCCTGGCAGCTTCCAGGCGGCTATGCTGAGCATGACGAACTTCTTTCAGTGGCTGTCGAGCGAGAAGTCGAAGAGGAGGCGGGCGTTGTTGCCAAGGTCAATGATGTGGTCGCGTTCCGCCATTCGCTGGCCGGCACGACCGGCGGACCAAGCACCAATATCTATATGATCTTTCGCCTCAATTATTTGAACGGGGAACCGAAGTTCGATGGTGATGAGATAGCGGACGCAGGATTCTTTTCACTTGATGAAATGGCTGAGATGGAAGCCGTGCAGGGCCTGTCCCGTTGGGGAATCGAACAGGCGCTGGTGACGAAGCCGGGCAGTGGACTGTCGGCAGGTGGCGAAGAATTGCGCAATCAGCGACCCGGATGGCAATTGTTCGGGCTTGAGGATGTCGACATGAAATCCCTTAGACGGTGAATGCGAATTCAGATTTGCTCGTGTCTGCGGGTCCCTGAGACATGGCATGGGGGTGTTCCTTACGCTACTTGTCTTAGGCCATCCATGGCCTAAGACACCTGGATCACGGTTCCGCCATCCTTGGCTCCACCGCGCTCCGAAGGCGCTCCAGGAACACCCCCATGCCATGTCTCAACCAACTGCACGCTTGGTGAGTACTGACTAGTTTCTAGAATTGGGGGGACAGTTTACTTAATTGTATGGTAACAACATGCCCGGGGACATGTCTCGACCAACGGTACACTTGGTGA